>CAVCWN010000098.1:0-7165 GCA_963605975.1 Desulfovibrionaceae bacterium
GGACATAAGGCGGTCTCTCTGGCACATGGATTCACTTGGAATGTTTAAGAGCGCAAGCGCATTTTTATTCGGCCGCCCTTTGGCCGCTTACGGTCAAAATATGATGGGACTTGATCAATACAATGCCGTTACAGGCCTTCTTTCAAAATACAATGTGCCCATCATTATGGACTGTGATTTTGGCCACATAGATCCTGCCATGCCTTTAGTCTTTGGAGCAGAAAGCACAGTTACCGTTAAGGGAAACGATATTTGTGTGAAATTTGATTTGTAAGAATCTCACACAAATATTCAGGGAAGCAAAAAGTCTAAAAGCGGATCTTCTTGTCTATTCCCTTGTAATATTCCTTTCGCAATTCCTTAACTTGCTGATCTTTTAAGTAATCATCGAAATTCATCATGCGGTCAATTATGCCATTTGGTGTAATTTCAATTATGCGGTTTGCAATTGTAGAAATAAATTCGTGGTCATGCGAAGAAAAAAGTACGACTCCCGGGAATTTCACAAGTCCCTGGTTTAAAGATTCAATTGATTCAAGGTCAAGGTGATTTGTAGGATCGTCAAGAATTAAAACGTTTGCCCCGCTAAGCATCATCTTGCTTAACATACAGCGAACCTTTTCACCTCCAGACAAAACCTTTACTTTCTTCAAAGATTCATCTCCTGTAAAAAGCATACGTCCCAAAAATCCGCGGACATAAGCATCGTCCTGGTCTGGTGAATACTGTTTAAGCCAGTCTGTAATATTTAAATCATTATCAAAATATTTACTGTTGTCACGGCCCATGTAAGTGTGCTTAGTAGTCTGACCCCAGTTTACAGTAGCGCTTTCACCGCCATCTCTTTCGCCCGCTATAACGTCAAAAAAGGCAGTTATGGAATTGTGCTCCATTCCAACAAATGCAACTTTTTCTCCCGGGTGAACCGTCAGCTCAAAATTCTTAAGAAGGAAATTTCCTTCTTCGTCCTTACAATTAATTCTTTCTGCCGTAAGAACAAAGTTTCCAATTGAGCGCTCCATCTGGAATCCAACATAAGGAAATTTTCTGCTTGTAACTGGCAACTCTTCAAGTTCCAGTTTTTCAAGAATTTTTTTGCGACTTGAAGCCTGACCTGCTTTAGAAACATTTGAAGCAAAGCGCTGAATGAATGACTTAAGGTCAGCCATTTTGTCTTCACGCTTTTTCTGCTGATCCTTTTGCTGCTTTTGTAAAATCTGGCTCATCTGGTACCAGAAATCGTAGTTACCTGTAAACTGGGTAATTTTTCCGTAATCAATATCACAAATGTAAGTACAAATTGCATTCAAGAAGTGGCGGTCATGGGAAACAACAATCACGCAGTTTTCAAAATTGATCAAAAAATCTTCCAGCCATGAAATTGATTCAAGATCAAGACCGTTTGTAGGTTCATCAAGAATAAGATAATCCGGATTTCCAAAAAGAGCTTGGGCCAAAAGAACTCTGACCTTCTGGCTTTCGTCAAGGTCACTCATCATTTTATCATGATTTTCTTCTTCAAGACCTAAACCACTAAGCATCTGCTCTATCTGGTTTTCAGCTTCATATCCGCCCAGTTCACCAAATTCCGCTTCAAGTTCCGCAGCCTTATTTCCGTCTTCTTCAGTAAAATCTTCCTTAGCGTAAATGGCATCTTTTTCCTGGCTAATTTCATACAGTTTTGGAAAGCCCATCATAACTGTTTCTTTTACAGAGTATTCATCAAACTTAAAGTGGTCCTGGCTTAAAATCGCCATTCTTTCCCCTGGAGTTATGCTGATTTCACCCGTGTCATGTTCAAGTTCCCCGGAAAGAACTTTCAAAAAAGTTGATTTTCCTGCTCCGTTGGCACCAATAATTCCGTAGCAGTTTCCCTTCATAAACTTAAGGTTAACATCCTTAAACAAAGGTTTTTCGCTAAATTTTAAAGACAAATCTGAAACTGTAATCATTTTATTTCACCTTATAAAATTATTTTTTAAAGATAGAAAAGATTTTAGAAAAGAATCCCTTCTTTTGCTTTTTAGCTTCTTTTGGCTCGCTAAAATTCTTTTTATTTTTTTCTGAATAATTTTTATTCTTTCCATTCAAATTCTTATTTTTCTTATTTTGATTTTTATAAGAATTTTTCTTTGAAGGATTTTTAGAATTCTTTTTAGAAGAAGTTTCTGTATTTTTTGAAGAAGAAGCTTTAGCATTTCCAGCAGAAGCAAAAGCGCCATACTTTTCTTTATAAAATTTCATGCGCTCTTCTGTTGACATTGAAGACAAAGCATTTTCATCAATATCTTTAACACGCCTATCCCTTTTGTATTCCAAAGGATTTGCGTTTTTAGAAGAATACCTTCCCTTGCCGCGCTCAGCACTTCTTTTCTTTCCATAAGAGTTATTTTTTCTTGCCAGATATGCTTCCTGCTTCTTTTTACCGTATTCACTTTTATCCTTATAATCTTCATGGTAAGAATCTGTGTGAATGTAAATTCCTTCAGACTTGTCTTCCACAAACAAAGATGAATCCGCTGTTTCTGCAGGAATGCTTTTTTCAATATAGCGCTCAATTGCCGGCAGAGAGTAAACATCCTGTTCAGAACAGAAAGTATAGGCTTTTCCAGATTTTCCAGCTCTTGCAGTACGGCCAATTCTGTGAACATAATTTTCAGCTTCATTAGGCAAATCAAAATTTATAACCATTTGAAGGTCATTCACATCAATTCCACGAGCCGCAACATCAGTCGCAACCAGACATTTTACTTCTTGATTTTTAAATCTTTCCATAATGGAAAGTCTTTTTGACTGAGGCAAATCGCCGATTATAAATTCGCTTTTTATTCCATTCAAATTAAGGCGCTTTGAAATGACTTCGCAGGATCTTTTTGTATTACAAAAAATGATTAAACTTTCAGGATTTTCATTTTTGATGATTCCAAGCAAAAGCTTTACTTTATCCGTACTTGAAACGTGGTAAAGCTGCTGGTCAATTTCGTCAACAGTAATATTGTTTGCCTGAATCGTAATTTCAACAGGATTTCTTGTATATTCCCACGCCAGATTCTTTACATAGGAATTGAGTGTTGCTGAAAAAAGCATAGTCTGTCTTCTTTCCGAAGAAGGCAGCACTTTTATCAAAGTTCTTAAATCCGGATAAAAGCCCATATCAAACATTCTGTCAGCTTCGTCAACTACAAGGTAAGAAACATTTTTAAGGTTCATTTGATTTCCCTGTTCAAGGTCAATCACACGGCCAGGCGTCCCTATGATGATATCAAGCCCCTTTTTTAAAGCAGCAATCTGTTTGTCATAGCCAACGCCGCCAAAAAAACTTGCACACTTAAGAGCAGTTTCTTTAGCCAGTTTTTTTGCTTCCTCTTCAACCTGTACAGCAAGTTCACGCGTAGGCAAAAGAATAAGAGCCTGCTTTTTTGACTCAGCCGGACAAAGAAGCATTTGCTGAATAATAGGAATAAGATAAGCCGCAGTTTTTCCAGTACCAGTTTGTGACTGAACGTAAAGGTCTGAATGCTGCAAAGCCGAATTTAAAACCTGCTCCTGGACCGGCGTACATTCAACATAACCGGCCTCCTCTATTCCCTTGAGCAGTTCTTCGTTTAGGGAAAATTCTGTAAATTTCATTTGGATTCCTGTAATAAAAGATATTTGGCCCCTCCAAAAATAAAAATCTTTAGAGGCTCCCTTTATAAAAACAAAAGCCTGCCTTTAAAAGACAAAAACTTTCATCAATATTCAAAAAAGTCTTGTGGATTTTACACTTTTTAAGAAATAAAGTATAGTATTTTTAATTTATGGAAAATCAGAATACAGAAAAAACTCAATATCAGAAAGACCTCTTAAAAAACCGCCTATCAAAGCAGTACAAGACTTTAAAAAAATGGGCCCGAAAAAACGGCATAACAAGTTACCGCCTTTATGACAAAGACATTCCAGAAATTCCTCTCTGCCTTGATCTTTACACTTTCACAAAAGACAGCATAAAAAACAAGCAGGAAGCCCTTGCAGACTTTGAAAATGAATCAAAAATTTTATCCGAAAACACAAATCAGTCAAAAGAAGTCTTACAAAACATTTTAGAGCGCACATACCTTCACATGTGCCTCTACCAGCGTCCTTATGAAAAAAGTGAAGAAGAAGAAAATCTCTGGCTTGAAGAAATGGCCCTGACCGCTTGCCAGGTTATTGGAATAGAAAAAGACCATGTCATAATCAAAAAAAGAAGAAAGCAAAGCAAATCAGAAGAAAGACAAAGAGAACAGTACGAAAAAATACAAAATGTAAAAGCCATAAAAGGCAATATCCTTGAACAAGGCCAGCTTTTTAAAATCAACCTTACAGAATACATTGACACAGGTCTTTTCTTTGACCACCGTCCCCTAAGAAAAGTCATCAGAGAAACCTCTGAAAACAAAAGCGTCTTAAACCTCTTTTGCTACACAGGCAGTTTCTCCCTTTACGCCGCAAGTGGTCAGGCAAAAAGCGTCCACAGTGTAGACATGAGCAAAACATACATCGAATGGGCAAAAGAAAATTTCTTACTCACCGGCTTGGACACAGAAGACATTTTCATCAACGAAGCAAAAACAAAATCTTACCCCAAGTACACATTCACCAGACAGGATGCCATAGGATTTTTAAATCAACAAAATGCTGAAGTCCCAAACCAAGACCTCACGAACCGCTATGACATCATAATCCTGGACCCACCCACATTCAGCAATTCAAAAAGAACAGACCATGCCCTGGACATAAACAGCGACTGGCCCTCTTTAGTAGCAAAGTGCCTGAATCTTCTAAACAAAGACGGAATTTTATATTTTTCCACAAACAGCCGCCGCCTAGCCTTTAGCACAGACATGCTTCCCAAAAAAGAAGACTCAAGCCCACTCTGCCAGGCCCTTGAAATAACGGAAAAAACAATTCCCCAAGACTACAGAAATCAAAAAATCCATCGTGTATGGAAAATCACAAAAATCTAAAAATAGCAAAAGCCTAAAAATCAATCAAAGTTAGAAAATTCCCCCTTCCCAAAAAAAGAAAAGCGCCTTGAAAAAAATCAAAGCGCTTTTTTTAACATGTAAAAAATCAAAAAAAAGATTATTTCTTTTCTTCAGTTTTCATGCCATAACGTTTGTTAAAGCGGTCAATGCGTCCTGCAGTATCAACAAGCTTCTGCTTACCAGTATAGAACGGGTGACACTTAGAACAAATTTCAACTTTAATATCCTTAACAGTTGAACGTGTTTCAATTACATTACCGCAAACGCATGTAATCTTTGTTAATTCATAATCCGGGTGAATTCCCTTTTTCATAAAAAACTCCTGTCATCTTGCCCGATATTAAAGAAAGACCGGTCAGCCCTACAGCAAAAGTGTATCATTTCCTTACCGTTATCAATCAAATTAACACCACAAGAAATGGTTTTATTAGAGGCCAAAAGCCACAAAGTGCAACAATTCTAGCAAAAAATCAGCCTTATAGTCAAGAGTCAAAGCCCCTCTTGTTTATTTTTTTAAAGCATACTCCCTGCCTTTAACCGCCCTTGCGAGGCTCGGCTATTCGCCTCGGTGCTCCGCACTCTGCCTGCGGCAGCCCTCTCCACGGCGGGCTAGGCTGCTTTAGGAAAAAGGTATTGCTTTAATAAAGCAGTTTTCTGTCAAAAATCCTTTCAAAATCCCCGAACTTAAGAATCATAAGCTGCAGAACCAGCATTCATGGAAGCAAGGAAGGCCTTGTTGTCTTTTGTCTTACGCATCTTATCCATAATCAATTCAAGAATATCCGCATCTTCCATAGGAGCAATACCCTTTCTTAAAATCCAGACGCGCTGCAAAACATCTTCCGGCAAAAGCAATTCCTCTTTACGGGTACCTGATTTTTTAATATTGATTGCAGGGAAAAGACGGCGCTCAGCAAGCTTTCTGTCCAAATCAATTTCAGAGTTACCAGTTCCCTTGAATTCTTCAAAAATTACTTCATCCATGCGGCTGCCGGTTTCAATGAGGGCAGTAGAAATAATTGTCAGGGAACCACCTTCTTCCACCTTGCGGGCAGCACCAAAAAATCTCTTTGGCTTGTGAAGGGCATTTGAATCAACACCACCAGACAAAACCTTTCCTGATGTAGGAACAGTCTGGTTATAAGCTCTGGCCAGACGTGTAATGGAATCAAGGAAAATAACAACATCCTTTTTGTGTTCAACAAGGCGCTTAGCTTTTTCAAGAACCATTTCTGCCACTTGAACATGGCGTGTTGCCTGTTCATCGAAAGTAGAAGAAATAACTTCTGCCTTTATAGAACGCTCCATTTCTGTAACTTCTTCCGGACGTTCATCAATCAAAAGAACAATCAAGTAAACTTCAGGATTATTTGCAGTAATTGCATTCGCAATTTTTTGCATGAGTGTTGTTTTACCAGCCTTTGGAGGAGCAACAATCAAAAGACGCTGGCCCTTTCCAATAGGCACAAAAAGGTCAACAATACGGGTGCTCAGTTCAACAGCAGTAGTTTCCAGCTTTAACTGCTCCTGAGGATACAGAGGAGTCAAATTTTCAAAAGGAACACGGGTCTGGGCAACGCGGGGATCATCTCCGTTTACGGTTTCAATTCTAAGCAAGGCAAAAAAGCGTTCCCCTTCCTTAGGACTTCTGGTCTGACCGTAAATCGTGTCCCCTGTCTTTAAGTTAAAAAGCCTGATCTGGCTTGGAGAAATATAAATATCATCCGGCCCTGGCAAATAAGAATTCTGAGGGCTTCTTAAAAAACCGTATCCGTCTGGCAGAATTTCAAGAGATCCACTTGCAAAAATAATTCCACCATGTTCCGTGTGAGCCTTTAGAATAGAAAAAATCAGATCCTGCTTTTTCATAGGGGCCAGATCATCTTCATTAATTCCATATTCAACAGCCATTTGCCTTAAATCAGTTACACTCTTTATTGTAAGTTCATTAATCACAAGGCGAGGCTTTGATTCATATTCTTCAGGATTTTCAATTCTTTGGGCAGCTTCAATGGCTTCCAGTCTGGACTGGCTATTGCGTTCGTAGTTGTTGTAGCGGTTGTTGTTAAAGCGACGGGTGTTGTTAAAACGGCGGTTGTTGTAGCGGCCACCATTTTCATGACGGTAGTTATTTTGATTATTTGACTGATAATTAT
>CAVCWN010000099.1:0-5644 GCA_963605975.1 Desulfovibrionaceae bacterium
TTTTAAAGGTGTCCAGTCAATCAGCCAGACAGAAAGAGGGGATGGAGGCTTTGGCAGCACAGGCTTGAGCGGAAAATAATTTTTTATGGCAGAAAATTCAAAAGGAAAAAGAAAATCAATTTTTACTCACATAAAAGAAATTCATGCTGAAAGAAAAAATGAAAAAATTTTTGGAGGAGCAACAAAGCTTTCCCTTTTTAGATCCATTTTAGTTCATTTTAAAAATGAGGCTGACAAGGCTGGAAAAATAAGGCGCAGCGAAAAACTTGCAAGGCGAATTGAAAAAATTGATACCGTAAAAAATAATGTTTTGGTAAAATACATTTGCAAGGAACTTTTCATGTTTTTCCTTGTCTTTTTCTTTATTTTCTTTGCAATCTTTTTTGTAAACCAGCTGCTGCTTGTAATTCAGACTCTTTTAAAAAAGCATGTTCCTTTTTGGACTTCGCTCCGTTTGATTTTTTACTACATGCCGCAAATTGTTTCCCAGTCTGCTCCTTTCGCAACCCTGGTAGGCTTTTTGGTTTGCTTGGGCCGCATGGTAACTGACAATGAAATTTTAATCTTTCGTGCATCTGGTTTGCGCTATATGAAAATTTTTCTGCCGGTAATTTTTATGGGAATTATAATTTCGCTTTTTTCTTTTTTGATGAACGACTATTTTTTACCGCTGGGAAATCAAAAATCACAAAAGCTGATGAAAGAAATTGTTGCTTCAAATCCTGCAGTCCAGCTGGAAGCTCATTCCGTTACAAGCATGGATTCAACTTCGATAGTTGTGGGCGACGTTAACAAAACTGAAATTTCTGACATAATCATTTTTGATCAATCTTCATCGAATAATCCTAAAATAATTATTTCAGGTCCTTCACAGGTAAAAACTGGGGAAGAGCCTGGCGTTCTTATGGAATTGATTATGAACGATGCTGATGTCTTCATGCTTGATGTCATAAAAAGAAATAATTTTGATGTTTTAAAAAGTCAGCAGGCCAGTCTGTCAATTTTTGAAGATCAAATTGATGGATTTTCTTCCACACTGTCTCCGCGTGAAATGACCAGCCGTGACCTTTGGAAAAAAATTAAAGACTTGAAAGCTAAAAAAGAAGAAGTAAGAAGTTCTTACATGATTGAATTTAACAGGAAATTTTCCGTACCATTCGGTTCAATATTTTTTGCCTTTCTTGCTTTTCCTTTGGCTCTTATTTTTGGAAAAAAAGATGGACAGACTTTAGGTTTGATTTTTGGGGTCGTACTTTCTGTTGCTTATTGGGCTGCAACTCTCGTTGGTCAGATGATTGCACTTAGAAATGAAGGAACAGCTTTTTTGTGTACATGGGTGCCTAACTTCTTTTTGGGAGCTTTAGGTTTATTTCTTTACATGCGTCTTAGAAAAAAATAGCGGGTAAAAAATGAAACTGATTTCTTACATGCTGAAAAAATTTTTTGGAATTTTTTTTGTTGCCATGATGTTCTTTGTTATGATTCTGGAACTGGTGACTCTTTTTGCAAATTTGTGGAGTTACATTAACCGTGGTGTAACAATGGATCAAATTGCTCAACTGATGCTTTATTATGTTCCCCGCTGTGTCTGGTATTCAATTCCTATGTCCATGCTTTTTGCTACTGCCTACATGCTTTCTGATTTTTATGCAAAGAATGAACTTCTGGCAATTTTTGCTTCTGGTGTTTCTCTTTTTAAGTTTACACTTCCTCTTTTGATTTTTTCAATTTTTGCAAGTGTGGGACTTTTCTTTTTTGAAGACAGGGTTGTTGTAAAATATCAGGCAAAATATGACGAAATGCAGGCTGAAGTTTTGCACAAAAAAAAATCACTCAACAATGAAGATGTAATTGTAATTTCTGATTCAGGAAAAATTATTTATAATGTTGGATTTTATGATTCCGAGGTGGAACGCATTTATCAAACATATGTAATTTTCAGGAATGATGACATGACTCTTGATGCCATTGCTTATATTGATTCGGGCTCCTGGATAAAAGATGAAGTCCCTGTAGAAGAAAATGTGGCAGAAAATAATTTACAAAACTCTCAAGTCTTTTCTGAAGAAGGAAGTTCTTCTTTGGAAAATCAAAATGTTTCCTCAGAAAATCAGGATGTTTCAAAAAAAGAAAGTGAAAGCGGTCACTGGGAAATTGGCGGTTCAATTTTATATTTTTATGAGGATGGACAATATAAAACAAAAAGAATGCCTCAGGAATATTGTCAGCTTTTGACAGAAGGGCCTTCTACATTCCAGAGCAAAAATCTTTCAGTTACTCAAGTGACGGCTAAAGAAGCTAAGGCTTATATTGAACATCTTGAAAAAGCGGGCTTACCTGCTGCTGAAGCAAAAGCTGAATACTACAAAAAATTTGCTTTTCCTTTTATTGTTTTTATTGTAGTTTTTCTTGCAATCGGTTTGAGCGGAAAGACAAGAAAAAATGTTCTTTTAATAAGCCTTGCTTTGAGTATTGCGGCAGTTGTTGTTTTTTACGTAACGCAAATGGTAACAATGCTTATGGCCAGTTACGGAACAATTCCTGCTGTGATGGGGGAATGGTTTCCTGTTTTACTTTTTACAGGATTTAGTATTTTACTTTTAAAATTTACTAAAACTTAAATTTTAAATCTAAAAGTTTTTCAAAAAAATCCAGATAATTTTTTTGAAAAATATTTTCAAATTTTTACAGATAAATTTTTATAAGGTAATTTTATGATTAAATCGATTTTTGAAGTTAAGTGTAATGATTCTTCAACAAAAGCAAGATGCGGCCTTTTGCATTTGCCACATGGTGATGTTCAGACTCCTGTTTTTATGCCTGTAGGAACAAAGGGAACTGTAAAGGCTGTGAGTAAAGATTCGCTTGAAGAAATTGGATTTGAAATAATTCTTGCGAATACTTATCACATGTATTTGAGACCAGGTGCAGATCTTGTAAAAGAAGCTGGTGGCCTTCATGGTTTTACAAAATGGAATAGAAATTTTTTAACAGATTCCGGCGGTTTTCAAGTGTGGTCCCTTTCTTCTCTCCGGAAAATAAAAGATGAAGGTGTTACTTTTAGAAGTGACATTGACGGCAGCAAACATTTATTTACTCCGGAAAGCGTTGTTCAAACTCAAGTAAAATTAAATTCTGACATTCAAATGCAGCTGGATGTTTGTTCCGGTTATGGGGCTACAAGAAAAGAATCTGAGAGGGCACTTTTTCTTTCAAGCGAGTGGGCTAAAAGAGCATTAGCTGAATGGACAAAGGAAAGAGATAAGGGCTATCTGGGAAATCTTTTTCCAATCATACAGGGAAATTTTTTTGAAGATTTACGAATTAAGTCTGCGGAATTTATAAACGAACTGGACACACCTGGCATCGCGATTGGTGGCTTGAGTGTAGGGGAGCCGCCTGAAGTCTTTGCAGATTTTCTTCAAAAGACAATGGCTCATGTTAGAAAAGATAAACCTGTTTATGTTATGGGAATTGGAACTCCGGAATATATTCTTGAAGCTGTGAATGATGGAGTTGATATGTTTGATTGTGTTCAGCCTACAAGAGTTGCGCGACACGGACTTTATCTTTCTCATCATGGAATGGTTTCAATTAAGCAGAAGCGTTACGAAAGAGATTTTTCTCCAGTCGATCCTATGTGTAATTGCAAGGTTTGCAAAACGTATTCACGCGCTTACCTAAGGCACATTTTCCGCGAACAGGAAATTCTTTCTTCTATGCTTGCTTCTTACCACAACCTTTACTTTTTAAACAATATGATAAAGGAAATCCGTCAGGCAATAAGTGAAAATCGCTTCGCTGAATACAGAAGTAATTTTTTGAAACTTTTTCATGACGGCAATGTTTAAAAAATGAAGGAGGCTCTTCTATGAAGACAAAGTGTAAAATGAAAAATAATTTTTTTATTAAAATGACTTTTGCTTTTTTTTCTTTTGCTTTTTTTTCTTTTTCATTTTTTTGTGAAGATGTTGATGAAAAAAATTTGAACGATGAAAATTTGGCTGTGGAAGATGCCTCTGTGTCTGAAGAAGAATTTCATTACGAAAAAAAAGAAGTTGTCATTCCTGAAAAAAAAAGGCCGCAAAGTGCCAGCTCTGATGCCATAAAAAAAGTAGAAGAAAAAGATTCTTCTAAAGCAGGAGAAGATTATATAAAAAAATGTAATGAAACTTTTTTCTATGGGCTTGAAGAAGAAATTACAAGTTTGATTGATGAGTTGACAGAAAATGAAGACTTGCGTTTTGTGGACACCATTTACGATTTATTTTATAAGTCAAAAAGCAGCCAGGTAAAAACAAAAATTTTGACTTATTTTACAAAACTAAAAGATCCATGCCTTGAAGAATATGCTGTCAGTGTTTTAAATGATCCTTATGATGAAAAAAAGGATACAGTCGATGCATGTTTTAAATATGTGTCTGAAGTAAAAATAAGTGCTGCTCTTCCCTGCCTGGTAAATTTGATTGAAAAGGAAGATGAACAGTATTTTACAAGTGCCCTTTCTGCATTAGGTGAAGTGGCCACAGAAGAGGAAGCAAAATTGTTGGTTTCTTTTTTGGACAGGGATGATCTTTCTTTGGCGCAAAGACAGCAGTTGATGAGGGTGCTGGGAAAAATTAAAGCAGTAGAAACATTTGACCGCCTTGCAGAAATTGCCCAGGACAGTGATGAAAATTCTTTTGTCAGAATGTATGCGGCAGAAGCTATTGGCGGAATGAAAGTTCCGGAAGCTGAAGATATTTTAATTGAACTTTTCGAATCAGAGGATCCTAACTTTCGAGTTTACGTCATAAAGGGAATTGTAAATTTTGATGATGAAAAGGCAGATGAACTTTTGCTGCAGGCCCTGCGTGATTCCCAGTGGAAGGTAAGACTTGAAGCTGTGACGAGTGTGGGTGAAAGGGATTTAAAAAGCGCTGCCCCTTATTTGATTTACAGATGCAAGGATTCAAAAGAAGAAAAAAATGTTAAGAAAAAATCTTATTCTGTTTTGGCAAAATTGAATACAAGTGAAGGAAATGAATATTTGATTTCTGTCATAAAAGATGAAAAGTCTTCGGATACAACAAAGGCAACAGTTGCTGCCGCCCTTTTGGAATACAATTATGCTGGCACAAAAGAAATCATTGAACTGGCAGAAGTGGCTTTGACAAAGGATACTCAAAAAAATCTGCGCTATTCTTTGGGAAAAGAATTTGCAAAATATGGCCGCGAGGAATATGCAGAAATTTGTTCTAAGTATTTGGATTCAAAAGACGTGGCTACTCAGGGAACTGGCCTGGATATTTTTGCTAAGGGAAAATATTCTGCATGCCGATCGAAGGTTGAAGAACTTGCAAAAGAAGAAAGTTCTTCTGATGAAAAAAAGACAGTCAAGAAAAACAGCAATCAAGTGAAGGCAAAAAATATTTTGGAACGCCTTGATTCTTATTGAGATGGGGAACTTTACGGATTAAGCACTGCTTTCCAAAAGCGGTGTTTGTTTACGAAAGAGGCTGCTTTACGAAAGCAGCACTTCTTTCCAAATGCGGTGTTTGTTTACGAAAGAGGATGCTTTACGAAAGAAGTGCTTTTTTCCAAAAGCGGTGCATGTTTACGAAAGAGGCTGCTTTACGAATGCGGTGCTTCTTTCCAAAAGCTG
>CAVCWN010000100.1:0-2986 GCA_963605975.1 Desulfovibrionaceae bacterium
TTCTTTTGAATACTTTTACCTCTTTCGTAAAGCAGCCCGCTTTTTTTGAGAGATATACGGCTTTCGTAAAGCAGCCCATGGTTTTGAAAACATTTGCTGGTTTTGTAAACAGGCACTTCTTTTGAATAGATTTATCTCTTTCGTAAAGCAGTTGCCCCTGGAATTACATTCATATTTTTCCTAAAAAACCCTGGTTGTGATTTTTTTCACGCGATTTTGCGGATCTGTACCCATAAAAGGCGTTTTTTTGGCGTATGTCTGCCCCAAAAAAAAATAAAAAAATATTTTGTCACCTAAAAATCCCGCTTTTGCCGATTCCCATGGAAGAAAAAAAATTATTAGGTAAATAAGTGGAAAATTTAAGTATTTTTTAGCGTTGACTTATGTTAAATGTGCATATACAATCGAAACTATAAAAAACACTATATATAGTGTTTTTTGCTCCGATATAGAGAATATAAACACTTTCGATATACATCAGGCAATTTAAGAAAAAGAGGGGAAAATGAAAATCATTAAGCGTAGCGGTACCGAAGTGCCTTTCGACCGCAATAAGATTTATGTCGCCATCTGCAAAGCAAACGAGCAGGTTGAAGAAAGAAAGCAGCTGTCAGATTCAAAAATTCAGTCTATCGTTGACGACATTGAAATCCTTTGTAACCGTGAAGGCCACGCCCTTGGAGTAGAAGAAATTCAGGACTTGGTCGAAACAGGCATTATGGAAAATGGTGCGTATGATGTTGCAAAACTTTATATCACCTACCGCTATCGCCACCAGATTCTTCGTAGGGAAAACACTACAGACAAACAGATTTTAAGTTTGCTGGAAGAAAATAACGAAGAAGTAAAGCAGGAAAACTCTAACAAAAATCCTACGGTTGTTAGTGTTCAGCGTGATTATATGGCTGGCGAAGTTAGTAAAGACATCACCCGTCGCTTCCTGCTGGATGCTGATATTGCAAAGGCTCATGATGAAGGAATCATTCACTTTCATGATGCAGATTATTTTGCTCAGCACATGCACAATTGCGATCTTGTAAACTTGGAAGACATGCTTCAAAACGGCACTGTTATCAGTGGAACAAGAATTGATCGCCCTCATTCTTTTTCTACAGCATGCAACATCGCTACTCAAATTATTGCTCAAGTGGCTTCATGCCAGTACGGTGGACAAAGCATTTCTTTGGCACACCTAGCTCCTTTTGTTGACGTCAGCCGCAAAAAAATCCAGAAAGAACTTAAAGAAATGCTGGATGCTACAAAACTGGATGTTAATGAAGAGCAGTTTGATTATATGGTAAAGCAGCGGCTTGCCGAAGAAATCAAAAAAGGTGTTCAAACAATCCAGTACCAGGTTATCACTCTTATGACAACTAATGGGCAGGCTCCTTTCGTAACAGTTTTCATGTATTTGAATGAAGCAAAAAATGAGCAGGAAAAGGCTGACCTTTCGCTTATCATAGAAGAAGTGCTTAAGCAGCGTTACAAGGGCGTAAAAAATGAATCTGGCGCCTGGATTACTCCTGCTTTTCCAAAATTGATTTATGTCCTTGAAGAAGACAATATTCAGCCTGGTTCAAAATATTATGCTTTGACAGAACTGGCTGCCCGCTGCACAACACGCAGAATGGTTCCGGATTATATTTCTGAAAAGAAAATGCTGGAACTCAAAATAGATAAAAATGGAAATGGCAACTGTTACCCTTGCATGGGCTGTCGTTCTTTCCTTACAACATATCTTGATGAAAATGGCAAGCCAAAGTATTACGGCCGCTTTAACCAGGGTGTTGTTACTTTAAACCTTGTAGATATTGCATGTTCTTCGGGCGGTGATTTTGACAAATTCTGGACTCTTATGGATATGAGGTTGGACCTTTGTCACAGGGCACTGCAAATCCGCCATAACC
Source organism: Desulfovibrionaceae bacterium (assembly GCA_963605975.1). GTDB lineage: Bacteria > Spirochaetota > Spirochaetia > Treponematales > Treponemataceae > Treponema_D. Next base: position 1,908 of record CAVCWN010000100.1, read on the forward strand.
GCCTTATGGGCACAAAGTCTGATGCAGCCCCGATTCTTTGGCAAAACGGTGCGCTGGCCCGCTTAAAGAAGGGTGAAACTATAGATAAGCTTTTGTTTGGCGGATATTCAACAATTTCTTTGGGATATGCAGGCCTTTGTGAATGTGTGCGCTACATGACTCATCATTCTCATACTGAAGAAGAAGGAAAACCTTTTGCACTGCAAGTAATGCATGCTTTAAATGATGCATGTAAAAAATGGAAGGCAGAAGAAAATATTGATTATTCGGTTTATGGAACCCCGCTTGAAAGTACAACTTACAAGTTTGCAAAATGCCTTAAGCGCCGTTTTGGAATTATTCCAGGTGTAACGGATAAAAATTACATCACTAACAGTTACCATGTGAATGTAACAGAAAAGATTGATGCCTTTACAAAACTGACATTTGAAAGTGAATTCCAGCAACTTAGTCCTGGTGGCGCTGTAAGTTATGTAGAAGTGCCAAATATGGAAAATAACATTCCAGCTGTTATGGCTTTGCTTAAACATATTTACGACAACATTATGTACGCTGAACTTAACACAAAGAGTGACTTTTGCCAGAAGTGCGGCTACACTGGGGAAATCCAGATTGTTAAAGATGAAGACGAAAAGCTTATCTGGGAATGTCCGAATTGCAAGAACCGTGATCAGGCTACGATGAATGTGGCCAGAAGAACTTGCGGTTACATTGGAACACAATTCTGGAATCAGGGTAGAACTCAGGAAATAAAAGAAAGAGTTCTTCACTTGTAAAATGTAGAATCTTTTACCAGCAAAGAGGTGGTTAGCCGGACTGGCATAGGCCGCCTCTTTTTTTGTCTTTTAGTTGTGGATTTTGGGGATTTATCAGATTTTGCGGGAGGAAATATGAATTATGGCGAAATAAAAAAATTTGACATTGCGGATGGAGAGGGAGTCAGGGTTTCGCTTTTTGTTTCCGGTTGCAGAATTCACTGTAAGGGCTGCTTTAACGAAAAGACATGGGATTTTTGTTTTGGAAAAGAATTTACTCAATCAACAGAAGATGAAATCCTTGAAGCTTTAGACAAGCCTTTT
>CAVCWN010000101.1:0-11702 GCA_963605975.1 Desulfovibrionaceae bacterium
GCATCTATGTTATTTCCAGGCAGTCCAGCGAAGACAAAGACCGGGCTTTGGAAAAAGGCGACTTTCTTTTAACAGACACAGAAATTGAAAACCTCCGCATTTGTTCAACTCACTACAAAAATCTTACCCTTGTAATTAATGCTGGCGGATTTATAGATTTATCTCCCTTAAAAAATATTCCTATTGGTGCCATTCTTTTTATGGGATACGCAGGTTCAATGGGAGCCCAGGCTTTGGCCCAGATTATTTCTGGCAAAATCAGCCCAAGCGCAAAACTTTCTGCCACATGGCCAGAAAATTACCAGCAGGTTCCTTTTGGAAACGAATACGGCAAAGAAGAAAAATCCGCTTACTACAAAGAAGGAATTTTTGTAGGCTACAAATATTATGACACTTTCCAAAAAGCCCCTCTCTTTCCATTTGGATTTGGGTTAAGCTATTCGCAATTTAAAAGCACTTTTAAGGCAAAGGTAAAAGACGATCTAGTAACTGTTACGGCAACAGTAAAAAATACAGGAAAAGTTCCTGCAAAAGAAGTTGTCCAAATTTACGTTTCACCTCCCCAGGGCAAATTAAAAAAAGAAGCAAAGCGCCTTGTTGCTTTTGAAAAAACTCCTTTAATAAAAGCAGGCCAGTCATGCCAGATTGACCTTACATTCAATTTTTCAAAATTATATTCTTACGCAGAAAATCAAAATTCATATATTTTGGAAAAAGGAGTTTATGTAATTTATGGAGGAACTTCTTCACGGGACGTAAGCGAAGTTCAGCGCATTCTTTTAAACAATGAACTCATTGTCCAGAAAGTGCGCAACATTCATTCCCACAAAGTGCAGGGGGCTTTAAAATCCCCACTCACGAATGAAGATTTACAGGTAGCAAAAAAGAAGGAAATAATCTTTAACGAAAAAAGCCTCTACAAAAGCAACATCTTTACTTCAGACATAAAAGTAGAAAAAGCTGTCAGCGACAAAGTTGAAAAAATAATTTTTAACTTGAAGGCAAAGGATTTAATAAATTTAGCAGTCGGTTCCGGTCTGGACATTGCCCTGCCAAAACACCACGCCTTTATTGTTCCAGGGGCAGCCGGTTACACAACAAGCAAATACGAAAAAGATGGCATTCCTTCCGTAAACTTTTGCGATGGATCGCAAGGATTAAGACTTTGTCCGGTATCTGTAAAAGTAAAAGACACTGTGCGCATGGTAGAACCTGCCCTAAAATCATTTTTGAATCTGCCAAAAATCATCAGAAAAATCATTTTAAGAAAAGGCAAAAAAGGCAAAATGCTTTACCAGTACACAACATGCTTTCCCTGCGGAATGAACATGGCCCAAAGCTGGAACAAAGAACTTGCCGCTAAATTTGGCAAAGCCCTTTCTTTGGAAATGCAGGAATTTGGCGTTAACTACTGGCTGGCCCCTGCCATGAACATTATGAGAAATCCCCTTTGCGGAAGAAATTTTGAATATCTTTCAGAAGACCCCCTCTTGAGCGGAAAAATTGCGGCTAACATAGTTTGCGGCGTTCAGGCAGACGGGAAATCAAAAGCAACACTCAAACATTTTATTTTGAACAATCAGGAAAAAGATAGAATGTCTGTTTCTTCAGAAATAAGTGAAAGGGCTTTAAGAGAGGTCTATCTTGAAAATTTCCGCATTGCAGTTCAAGAAGGAAAGGCAAAAGCCATAATGGCAAGTTACAACAAAATTAATGGAATCCATGCAGCAGAAGATCATGACTTACTTACAAAAGTACTTCGCGACGAATGGCATTTTGAAGGACTTGTAATGACGGACTGGGTAAGTGAAAGAAATCACTATAACGCTTCCAGCTGCATTCAGGCCGGCACAAATCTTTTAATGCCAGGCATTCCAAACAACCGCCGAGCCCTTAGAAAAGCCCTTCGCAAAAACAAGGACTTTTTGTTCATTCTCAAAAAAAATGCAGAAAGAATACTCTCTTCAATATTTGACGAATAAGTTTTATACTTGGAGATATTAAAGATTTTAAAAGCCCCCAAATTTAATTTCAGGGGCAACTAAAAAATGTGGCCGTCAAAAGATATGCCACGGGAGATTTTTCTAAATGAAAAAGAACATGCGCTCATCACTAGCATTAATGGCCCTGCTTACGGCAGGAATCGCAGCAAGCCTTTCTTCTTGTGCAAAAAAAGAAAAAGTTGAAGAAGCAGCACCTGTAGAAGAAGTTTCATTTTATGAACTTTTAAAAACTTCCTCTGACGGTGACAACTTTGAAAAAATCAAAGCCGCATTAGAAAACGGTCAGGATGTAAACCAAAAAGACGAAAACGGTTTCGCCCCGATTTTTTACGCCATAGTAAATGATCCAAAAGCCGCAGAAGATGCCCTTCTTTCTTTAAGCGAAGAAATCAAAAATGAAAATGACTCCACTGCATTCCAGAACATTCAGATCCTTTCTTCACTAAAAACTAACAGCCAGCTTTTTGCCCTTCTTGAAGAAAAAGGCGCAGACTTGACTGTCACAAGTCCGGCTGGAAAAAATCTTTTTTCTTACGCTGCACTGCGCTGTGAAGATGCAGGCCTTTTAGAAAAACTTTTGCCCCAGGAAAATTTTAACCAGGAAGATTTTACATTCGCCCTTTTTTTAAACACAAATCCTGAATGCATAAAATTACTTTTGCCCCACTACGATCTAAACGCGAAAGATGAAAATGGCATTAAGCCAATCATGTGGGCATGCATGTACCAGACAAACACAGCTGTAATAGACGCCCTTGTTGCAGCAGGAGCAGACATAAATGACAAAAGCAGCAAAGAAAATTATTCACCCCTTGACTGGGCCGCAAGATGCAACCGCAATGAAGAAATTTACAAATATGTAAAAGAAATAGGCGGCAAATCAACAAAGAAAAAAAATAATGTTGCAGAAAACAAAGACTTCCCAAAACTGCAGGCTGAAAAAGTTTTCATTGCAGCGTCCACAAATGAAGTTGAACTCAATCGCTTTCTAGCAGAAGCAACGCGCTACCGAGGCACACCAGGTTCTTTAGCAGAAGTAACAGAACTTTACGAAAAGCTTGAAGACAAAGAAACTTACGACGCTGCATACCAGGCCTTTCTTGAAGATGACGGCAGCCTGGGCTTTAACCAGAACCACCGCCTTTTCACATACGACGAAATTGTTGAAATGCTCACATTCTTCAAAAAAGAAGTTTTCTTTGGCAAAGACACATCTTACATCGTCCTGGGCGCAAACACCACGCCGCAAACTTTTTACCAAAACGGCCAGTTTAAAATTCGCTACGGCTTAAATTCCTACAAACTAATTGCCAACGAAAATTACGATCCTTGGGCCGAAGCCCTTGACCTTACCAAATTAAACGACCGCACCTCGGACTACTACTACTATATTGATGGTGTAAAAAATTATTACAGCTCCCGCTTCACAGAATTTTATTCCGAAGGCTTCGTTTTCCTTTACGAAGTTTCAAGCGGCAAAATTTATTCAGACTTCGGCTATTCAAACGTTGAAAGTGAATGAAGCATACCGCCTTCACGTAACCGCCCTTCCAGGGTTCCGCTTCGCTCCAGTGCCACTTAGTGGCACCAGGCCCTTCCACGGCGGGCTAGGCGCATGACAAGTTCCAGCTTACACAAAAAAAGACCTGACAAAAAAATCAGGTCTTCCTTTTTTTATAAGAAATATTTTTTTCAAAAACTGCAGGCTTCAACAAAGGCAAGTTGCAAATATTCAAAGTCTGCGTTTTTAAAATCGCTTTGCAAAAAAAACTAAGACAAAAGCATGCGGTCAGAAACCTGGTCGTCATCACCAGACACCTTTTGGAATTTGGCCAGCAAATCCTTTACCTCAAGATTCTTTTTTTCTTCACCAGAAACATCGTAAACAATTTCACCTTCCAGCATCATAATCAGGCGGTTGCCGTAATGAATGGCATCTTTCATGTTGTGGGTAACCATAAAAGTCGTAAGGTGATCGCGTTCAACAAAGTGCTGTGTCAACTCAAGAACTTTTTTTGCAGTTTTAGGGTCAAGGGCGGCAGTATGTTCATCCAGCAAAAGCAGGCGTGGCTTTTGAATTGTTGCCATCAAAAGGGTAAGGGCCTGTCTTTGGCCGCCAGACAAAAGTCCCACCTTGGAAGCCATTCTGTCTTCAAGCCCCAGGTCTAACATCTTAAGCTGTTCGCGAAAAATTTCACGCTCTTCCTTCGTAATGCCCCAGCCCAGGCCTCTCTTTTTTCCACGGCGGTATGCGAGTGCAAGATTTTCTTCTATCTGCATAGAGCTGGCTGTTCCCAGCATAGGGTCCTGGAAAACGCGGCCCAGATATTTTGCCCTGACATGTTCTTTTTGATCAGTGATATCTTCGCCGTCAAGCAGAATGGATCCCTTGTCACATTCGTAAACACCCGCAATTAAATTTAAGAGTGTTGATTTTCCGGCACCGTTTCCACCAATGACTGTAACAAAGTCACCGTCATTTAAAGTAAGGCTTACTCCGTTTAAAGCTCTTTTTTCTGTAATAGTTCCCGGATTGAATGTCTTATAAACGTTTTTTACTTCAAGCATCTTTTTTCCTCCGGGATGTAAATTTATTTTTAATAACTGGAACGGACAAGGCAATTGTAACAAGAAGGGCTGAAAGCAGCTTCAAGTCATTTGTCTTAAGTCCCAGTTTAAGAACAATGGCAATAATCAGGCGATAAATAATCGAACCAAAAACAACTGCCAGTAAATCCCACCAGAAAGCAAACCTGTGGCCAAAAATAACTTCGCCTATAATGATGGAAGCAAGACCAATTACGATGGTACCTATTCCCATACCAACATCGCCAAAGCGCTGCTGCTGCATTACAAGGGCCCCGGAAACTGCAACGAGTGCGTTGGACAGCATAAGGGCAATTATTTTTGTTTTATCTGTATTGATTCCCTGGGCGCGGCTCATGTTTTCGTTGTTGCCGGTTGCGCGAATGGAAGAACCAAGTTCTGTTCCGAAGAACCAGTAAAGAAGCAAAATGATTAATGTACAAATCAAAAGACCTACAATCAAACTGGAAACAGAGGTTGCGTTGTCTTTAAAAGTATTTTTTAAATTGAACCACTTGTTAAAAAAGTCCATGATTGTAAAGTTTACGCTTTCAATCTTATCTGTGCCAGAAGTTGCCCCTCCAAAAAAAACTTTCCAGTTGTTAAGCCAGTCCGAAAAGGAAATGACTTTATTTCTTGGCACTGGAGAAAGAGGCTGATTGGCCTTGCCGCCCAAAATCCTCAAGTTAATGGAATAAAGGGCCAGCTGCATTAAAATACCGGAAAGGATGCCGGGAATTTTCAGTTTTGTATGTAAAAGACCTGTGATTAATCCGGCCAGTGTTCCCAAAAGGGCAGCGCATAAAACTGCAACAAGAGGGTCAGACCCGTGAACAATCATCAGGGCGCAGACACAACCACCAGTCGCAAAAGAACCGTCGACCGTCATATCTGCAAAATTAAGAATTTTAAAAGTGATAAAAACGCCCAGCGCCATTATTCCCCAGAGGACACCCTGGGCAACGGCGCCGAGCATTGATCCTCCAAGGGAAGAAAAAAAGCTCAGCATTAAATTGTCCCGTTTTCTAGTTTAAAAGTTCACTAGGAATTTCAAGTCCTAAGGCTGCTGCAGTATCAGCATTGTATGTAAAATCAAAGTGCTGCAGGTACTGAATTGGCATTGTTGCTACATCTGCCTTGCCTTCAAGAATATCTGCTGCCATGTCACCTGTAAGTTTTCCAAGTTCATAGTAGTTGATTCCGTATGTTGCAAGACCGCCAGCCTGTGTCATTCCGTCTTCACCACAGATTACAGGGATTTTAGCTTCTGTTGTAATCATGCCAACTGTTGCCATTGAAGAAGCAAGCATGTTGTCTGTAGGAATGTAAATGGCATCAACTTTACCAACAAGTGACTGTGTTACCTGCTGAATTTCGTTTGTATTTGAAACAGTTGCAACTTCGTATGTAAGACCGATTTTTTCACATTCAGCAATAGCAAGGTTTGCCTGAATTACTGAATTTTCTTCACTTGAGCAGTACATGATTGCAATGTGACTTGCTTCAGGGTAAAGAGTTTTGATAAGGTCAATTTGAGCAGCACATGGTGTAAGGTCTGATGTTCCAGAAACGTTTCTACCAGGTGCTTCGTTTGAATCAACAAGGTTTGCAGCAGCTGGATCTGTAACAGCTGTAACAAGAACTGGAATTGATTCAGTTGCATTTGCAACGGCCTGGGCAGCTGGAGTAGCGATTGCAAGAATAAGGTCGCTCTTTTCGCTTACAAGCTGATTAGCAATTGTTACGCAGTTTGACTGTTCGCCAGAAGCATTCTGGTAATCAATCTTGATGTTTTTTCCATCTTCAAAACCGCGAGCCTTAAGCTGGTCCACGAAACCATTGTAAGAAGCGTCAAGGGCTGAATGTTGTACCAGTTGAATAACACCAACTTTTTTTACACTTTCACTCTTTGTACAAGAGGTCAAAAGTGCACTAGCCATAAGGGCTGCTGAAATCACTGTAAGAAGCTTTTTCATAATATACCTCTCTAAATAAAATTATTTCTTACTATATAGAAAGGTCTTATTTTGCACAAGTTCATTTTAAATATATATGCATATTTCCAAGTCATTTATGCAAAAAAAAACATTTTTTTCCAAAAAATCCGCATATTTTTTCGCAATTTCTTTACTTTTTAAACTATTAATAATAGTGATGAAAAGTGAAAAATCTATCTTAAACGAAGAATGCCTTCCCCTCAGTCAGGACCAGTTTTTAAAGGCTCTTGAAGCAGGGGAATTTAAGGAAAAGTTAAAACCTCAAATCCGGGAATTGACTCTTATTAATGGAATTTCCTTTCCCAGCGACAGGGAACTGGTGATGCTGATTTTAGGGAGTGGCACAAAGGACTGCCCTGTGGAAAAAATTGCCAGCGAAGCTTTAGAAGTCATGGACGGTTCCAAGGCAGAAAACATGGTGGAAAATTTGTGCCATGTAAGGGGGATTGGAACAAACAGGGCTTTAGCTTTAGCAGCGGCCTGGGAACTGGGCAGAAGGCGCAACAGTTACTTGCAAAAAGCTATAAGTAAACCCCAGGACATTTTGCCCTATGTTCAGCATTATGCCATGTACCCCACAGAGCACTTTATAACAGCAGTCCTTAACGGGGCCCAGGAAATTTTAAGCATAAGCGTTGTTTCTGTAGGGGCCGCAAACAGGGCCATTGTCCACCCCAGGGAAGTTCTGGCCGAAGCGGTTACCCTCCACGCCTCTGCCATAATATGTTGCCACAATCATCCAGGGGGCCACGCCAGCCCAAGCGGCTCCGATGTAGATTCAACGAAATGCCTCCAAAAGGCGGCCGAAGATTTAGGAATATCTTTTTTGGATCATTTGATTATTACAAAAACTTCCTATTTTAGTTTTATGGAAAACCACATGCTGTAATTTTTATTTGATTTGATTTTATTTTGATTTTTGCCCTTTCATTCTGAAAAAAATCAAAAAAATCAGCAAAATCCTTAAAAAAACTTGAAATAAAAAGTCCGAGTGTTATACTCAAATTTATGAAAAGATTTAAATTTATTTCTAAAAAAACGGTTTTTACCTTATTGTTGGCAGCAGGGTTTGCAGCAGGCATGGCATTTGCTGAATCAGTAACGGTGTCAGAAGCAAAATATGACTCCTCTATTCATTCCGGGGAATATTTTCCAAAAGGAATAAAGCAGGGCCAGTTTTCTGACAAAAGAATTTCTTCTTACAAGGAAACAAAAAATTCTGAAGGTGACAGCACTACAACCATTGAATGTAACATCACCGGTTTATCAGTTTTTGTTGATGGAGAAAAAATAGGAGAAGCACCAGCTAAGGCTGTTCTTACCGAAGGTGACCACCAGGTAAAAGTTCTGGGAGATGACAACTATAAAACCAGGGAAGTTACCATCCGCGTAAACAGTTCAAAAAACAGTTGGTTCTTTATTGAAGTAGAAGCAAAATCCGGCAAAGTAACATTCAAAACCAGCCCGGAAGATGCAGTTATAGTTATAAACAAAAAAACTTACTCTGGAAAAGAAATATTCCTTGAAGAAGGCAGAAAAGACTACACAATAAAAGCTTTTGGCTACAAGCAGATTGACGAAGAAGTAACAGTTTACGGTGGCAAAAGCAGGACAGTTACTGCGGTTATGGACAAGGCACCTTTTGAATTGCAGGACTTTAAAGTAGAAGGCCGGTCTTCATTCAATCCAAAGGCTGGAGGAAAATATTCAAGAGTTGAATGCATTGCAACAGTTCCTGCAGCCGGTAGCGGTACCTTCCAGATAAAAGACGCTGACGGAAATCTTGTTTATGAAGAAAAAAAAGATTTTACTACATGGGAAACATCTTTCATCTGGGACGGAAAAAATTCTTCTGGTCTGTATGTGGCAAACGGAACATACACTGCTTCCATGACAGCCGCTTCTCAAACAAAAACTCTGGCCGTAACAATTGATTCAGACCTTGCCTTCCAGCGCACATGGATAACACCAGAAGGCAGCGGCCTGGGAAATGTTGCCAGTGCAGCCTTTTATCCGGCAAAAACCTGGGGTGGACAAATCACCTTCAGCGGCATTTATGACGTAAACAATCAGTCATGGAACTGCCAGGCAAATGCAGCAGGCCTTTACACTTTAGGAAAGCACTTTGAACTTTCTACAGGTCTCTCTTTCCTTTTTGGAGATCCATTTTCAGTCCTCTGGTCAATGAACATTAAGGGTGGTTCAAAAGTAAAACTTGCAAACTCTGCCCTTTACTGGGCCCTTTACGGACGCTACGGAATTGCAACAAGTCCTGTATTCTACCCATACGGTGCTGACGCAGGAGCAGGACTGGGCGGTGGACTGGCAATGGGCTGGGAAAAGAACGGCCTTTACCTGGGAGCAGATGCCGGTGCTTACTACAACGGCCTAGTCGGAACATTTACGGCAGAAGAAGACCCTATTGTCATCAAGGCAGGCGCAATGATCAACTACACAAAGTCTTTCTTTGCAGCAGGAGCATACATTTCTGCAACAAGCTGCGTGGGAGACCTTTCCTATACGAAAGACGATAAAGTATTCACAGGCAAAACTGATTTTTCAAACGGCTTAATCCGATCACTGCAGGCAGGACTTGCATTAAAGTTCTTCCCTACGAACACAGCAATAAATGTTGACGTAGGCGGAAATGTCATTTACTACCCTAACGAATCAAGTCTTAGGGCTTCATGGACATTCGGCATTTCAGCATTCTATTGATTTTTTTTAAGATGCCTTTAATCAATTTCACAGGTAAAGAACATCTTTAAAAAAACTGAAATTTAAAATAAGGCTTCCTGCAATTTTTCAAAATGATTACAGGGAGCCTTTTTTACGCCTTTTTCTTTTTCATCATTGCCCCTAAAGAAAAAAATCTTTAGAATATTCTAAGCCTTTTCTAAGGCAAGTTTAATTAAATCACGAAAAAAATCGGTTATAATTCCCCCACAATCAAAATTAAAGAGGAATCTTATGAAAAAACTAGAGTCTTTGAAAAAAACAATTTTTCTTTTTTTATTAACTGTTCTTTTTGCCACCAGCGGCCTTTACGCCCAGGCAAATTATTCCATTTCTGAAGCGGAAGAAGAAAACTACGTGGAATCAAGAAGGCCACCTGCTTTCAGGGACAACTTTTTTGACAGGGGCAGAAGATTTTACCAGCCATACCGCAGCCGCACCCTTAAAGAAGGCAGCTCAAATGAAATTCACATTGACGCCGGAGTTTATGGAGCCAGCGTATACATTGACGGCAGCTACAAGGGCACTAGTCCCCTTACATTAAAAGCCTTACCAGAAGGCAGCCACACACTGAAAGTGTCAAAGCAGCACTACGAAACAAGAGAAGTTTCCATTTTTGTAAAAGAAGCAAACGAAGAATGGTACTACCTGGAAACAGAAAAACTAAGCGGCGTGGTAACATTTTACACCGAACCTTCCTACGCCACAGTATCTTTAAGCGGTTCAAATGATTCTGCATCCACAAGCGGCAGCGGGGCAAAAAGCCTTGAAGTTGACGAAGGAACATACACCTTTACCATAAAAAGTTTCGGCTATTACGAAACATACGGCACAATCAAAGTGTACAGAAGAACCAAAAGAAGCATTACAGCCACACTTGACGCCTGCCCTTTCGAAATAAAATATTTAACATGCGACCAAGAAGAATTTAACCCAATGGCAGGTGGAAAATTTTCCAAAGTAAACTTTACCATAGGCGTAACAGCCCCAGCTTCAGGCATCTTTGAAATTCTTGATTCTGACGGCAACTGCCTTTACAAAGAAAGCGTAAATTTCACCACATGGAACACATATCTTGAATGGAAGGGAAAAGATTCTTACGGAAATTACCTGGCAGACGGAGACTACACAGCAGTCATCACAGCCCAGGACTTCAGCCAGTCATGTGACATAAAAATAAATTCATCCCTGCTTTTCCAGCACATGAAAATCACACCTGACGGTTCAGGAATTGGAGCCGTAGCCTCTGCAGAACTTTACCCGGCAGAAACAGTTGACTTTCAGTTCAGTCTGGGAACATTCTACCCAGAAACAGAAAATTTAGTATCCGGCATTAAATTTAACGCCGGACTTTTGTGGGCAATCACAGACCATTTTGAATTTGCCATGAGCGGAGGCTGCATAAATGACGGCCAGCTTTTAGGAAACGGAGCCATTTCCTTCAAGGGCGGTTCAAAAGTCCAGCTTGAATCTTCTACATTCTACTGGGCCTTAAACGCCCGCTGGGGATTTTCTTCACAGCCCATCCAGTCACCATTCGGAGCCGACTGGGGCACAGGCATAGGTCTTGGAGGAGAAATAGGATTTACAAACAAAAAAATGTACTTTGGTTTCCAGAGCGAATACATTTTCTGTTCAATGACATGCTTAGGAATGGGAAAAGACCCTAACCTATGGAAAAACGCCTTCCTTTTCCAGTACACAGGCAGAATATTGTCATTTTCAGCATACGCCGCCCTTAACACAGGCTTTGGCGACTACGAAATTACCGCCGGAGACAACTACTACTTTGGCACCATAAATCACCTGCTACAGTCAGTCCAAGTAGGCACAAACATTTCCCTCTTCCTGGGCCAGTCCTCATGGACACTAGACTTAGGCTGCGACGCCGTCATTTACCCAAGCGAAGGCCTGGTAAAAAGCAACGCCAACCTGGGCTTTTCACTTTTAATTTGATTTTTTTTGGAAGTTTGAAGCATACCGCCTTTTGTTAAACGGCCCTTTCGCCACTTGCTGCGCGCGGTCCTTCGGACGGCCTTCGGCCTGGCTCCAGGGCCGGCTATGTTGCTATTGAAAAGAATTGCGTTATTCGTAAAGCACTTGTTTTTGGCTTCGCAACATAGCTGGTCAGCCTAACTTTTTCATAAGGGAGCCTCTAAAAATTTCAATTTTTAGAGGCTCCCTTATGAAAAATCTTGCCCTCCATGGCACAAGAGCTTTATGAAAGCAGTACTTCTTTTCATAAGGCAGCCTAGCCGATCCTATGATGAGCGACAGCTGAAAGCCGGAAAAACTCGCGAGATGATGAGCGACGGTCGAAGACCAGAAAAACTCGCGAAGCGAGTTTTTAGCGAAGAAGCTGAGCAGCTATGCTGCGAAG
>CAVCWN010000102.1:0-8061 GCA_963605975.1 Desulfovibrionaceae bacterium
CGGGGGATGGGGTTGTGGAAAGAAATATTGCTTTTCATAAAACGCCTAGCCGGCCCTGGAAGCCCGAAGTCCCACACGGCAAAGACGTGTGGGATGAGCGTTAGCGAAGGCTGCAAGGGCCGTTAAACAAAAGGCGGTATGCTTTAAAAAAAAATAAAAAAAATTTGACATTCTTAATTTTCTTGACTTACTTTCTTTAATGCTTATATAATTTTAGTTATGAGAAATATAAATTTGAAAATTAAACTTTTTGCTTTACTTTTGATTTTCTCTTCTTTTTCGCTGCATGCGGCTGCAAAAATTGATTACTACCAGTTGGCAAAGAGCGGAACGTTAAAAGAAATTAAAAATGCCATAAAGGCTAATTCCGGCCTGGTTAACCAGAAATTTGGTGACAATAAAGCTTCTTTTTTAATGCTTGTTTTGAATTGCGACAGGGATCTGGAAATTGTAAATCAATGTTTAAAGTCTGGTTGTAAAATTAATGATGCTACGAGTGATAAAATTACACCTATGATGTTTGCCTGCCAGTATGAAAGTCATGGGGATGTTATAGAAAGAATTCTTTCTTTTGGGGCTTCATCTAAGGCTGCAAAAAGGCGAAGGCTTTTGGAAAAGGACTCTTACGGAAAATCAAGTATTGATTATGCAAAACTGAATGCTAAATTTGACTCTCTTTCCATTATTTCACAGTACTTGGAAGATGGGGATTTGCCTAAAGACAGTGATGCTAAAAATCATACAATTTCTGTAACTTATGACGCTAATGGCACGGGGGCCCAAATTAGTCAAAAGGAAAGTGAAGATACTACAGAAAAAAAGGTTACTGTTCTTGATTCTGTGGATTCAAATAAAGCAAGGGAACTGGCTTTAGCTAAGGAAAATGATTCTTTGAAAAAAGAGGCTGCACCTTCGAATGAGGTGAGTGTTTCTGCGAAAGATGAGGGGGCTTCTTCGAAAGTGGCTGACCTTTCTGTGAAAGATGAAGGGGCTTCTTCGAAAGATGAAGGTTCTTCTGTGAAAGATGTTGCTTCTTCTTCGAAAGAAGTTGCCGCTTCTACAAAAGAGACCACCTCTTCTTCGAAAGAAGTTGCTTCTTCTACAAAAGAGGACACAACTTCTTCAACATCATCAACAAAAAAATCTGACAGCCAAAAGTCACTTTCTTCTGGCCAAAGCAAAAGTCCTTCTATAACATACGATGTTTCACAAAAAGGCAGCGACGGGCTTACACTGCTTATGAAGGCTGCAAAGGCTGGTAACGACTGGGATTTGGAAAATTTGATCAAAAATGGCTCTGATGTTAACGCAAGGGATAGTGACGGCTGGACTGCTTTAATGTATGCGGCCCGCTATTCAAATTCACTGACTGTTTTCCAGACGCTTGTTAATGCAGGAGCAGATAAAGATGCAAAAAGTGTTTACAGTGCAACACCTCTTTTGCTTGCAGCAGATTATTCTCAAAATCCAAAAATCATAGAAAGCCTGCTTTCCGGCAAAAACAAAAATGATGCTGAAGTAATTAATGCTTTTATTCTGGCCGTAACTTCAACAGAAGGTCCTGCCCACGTCAGAAAGACAAAAATCAAACTTTTCTTAGACAAGGGCCTTTCCGTAAACACAATATGGAAGGGAAAAACTCCTTTGATGTACGCTGCCCTTTACACTGATGACACAGAAATTATCAGTTACCTTTTGGATTGTGGGGCTGTAAAAGATCTTTGTGACGAAAGGGGAAAGTCTGCCTTTGACTATGCAAAAGAAAATTCTAAGTTAAAGCATGACAGTGTTTTCTATTCATTGGATGTAAGTTCCAAAAAGTGATTTTTAATGGAGCCTCTAAAAATTACAATTTTAAAAAAGCAAATAAAAATACAGGTAAAAGATGCGCATTACAGGTGGAAAGTTAAAAGGCAGGGTTACAGAAACTCCTAACGGAAAGATGGCTATTCGTCCGGCAATGGACAGAATGCGTGAATCTATTTTTGACATTTTGGATTCTAAACTGGAAGGGAAATCTTTTTTGGATCTTTTTTCCGGATCTGGAACTATTGCAATTGAGGCTGTAAGTCATGGGGCAAGCGACGTTAGTCTTTGCGAAATGGACAAAAGCAAGGCCAAAACAATTTTTAAGAATGTTAAAATTGCAGAGGATGCTGGTGTCAGGATAAAATGTCATTTTATGGCCGTGGAACTTTTTCTAAAAAGGTGCAAGGAAAAATATGATTACATTTTTTTAGACCCGCCCTTCCCTTACAAATTCAGGCAGGCTCTTTTAGAAACTATTTCTGAAAAAAATCTTCTTAACGAAGGGGGATTTGCTTTAATCCATTTTCCTTCAGAAGATCCTCTGCCAGACGAAATTGGAAATCTTTTAAAAACAGATACAAGGGTTTATGGCCGTTCGATTGTTAATTTTTATCAAAAAAAGGCGGATTCAGACGATAAAATAGAAAAATAAGGCCTTGTTGGAATTATTATTCTTGACAATTAAAATATAAGCGATAAAATTATGATAGATTTATGAAGGAAGATTTAAAAAAACAGATCGATTCTATCCACGAAGCTTTTGGCTTTATAAAAGTCACGGACAATCCGGTTTCAGGTTTGAATGATCAGCAGAAAGTTCTTTTAAACCGCAAGGCCAATGAACTCTACAACGAGGGCAAACTGGACATGGCAGAAAGGCTTTACATTACAACAGGCTATTCAGACGGTCTTTCCCGGATAGGCGAAAAGTATCAGGAAAAATCTGAATACATGAAGGCTTTAAGGATGTTTCTTTTGGCCCACAATTCCAGAAGGTCAGAAGCTATAATCGAAAGGATTGCAGCTCTTCTTTCTGAAATACTAAAAAGTGAGTCTTGATCCACATTTAACTTAAGGAATT
Source organism: Desulfovibrionaceae bacterium (assembly GCA_963605975.1). GTDB lineage: Bacteria > Spirochaetota > Spirochaetia > Treponematales > Treponemataceae > Treponema_D. Next base: position 2,891 of record CAVCWN010000102.1, read on the forward strand.
TAAAAGGTGATTCAAAGCCTTTATAAGGTAAATTGAAGATCCAGATAAAGTTTTATACAAAACAGCGAGGTAAAAAAATGAATCCAAATTTTGGTGAACCACAAGATGAAATCATGGAAGAACCATTGATGAACGAAATTCAGGAAATGGCCCATGATGAAACTATGAGCAACGAAATTTCTGAACTTTCAAAACAGGGGTATGCTTATCTTAAAGAAAACAAGATTAATGAAGCAGTTGCGTCTTTCAGGAAAATCCTTACTATCGAAGACAACAATAATTACGCCCTTGTTGGTTTGGGTGACTGTCAAAGAAAGCAGGGCCACTACCAGGAAGCCATTAATTTCTACCAGGAATGTCTTTCATTCCATCCGGGCAACAATTATGCCCTCTTTGGTCTGGCAGACTGTTACAAGGCCCTTAACCAATATCACAAGGCAATTGATATCTGGGAACAGTACCTTACCCATGATGACAGAAACATTACTGTTCTTACACGCATTGCAGATGCTTACAGAAAAATACGCGACTTTAAGAAATCAAAGCAGCTTTATCTTCAAGTTCTTGATATGGAAGAAAACAACCCTTACGCACTCATTGGTTTAGGTCACCTTCACTATGATTTTAAGGAATATAAAGACGCTTTGTACTATTGGTCAAAGATGATTGAATCTAATCCGCAGAATGTGGACATCCGAGTGCTTACATCAGTTGGTAACTGCCACAGAAAGCTTAAGACTTTTGACAAGGGGCTTGTTTACTTTGAAAAAGCTCTTGAAATGGAGCCAATGAACTTTTATGCCCTTTTTGGTATTGCAGACTGTTACCGCGGCATGAACCAGCAGTACCGTTCTTTTGAATACTGGAACCGCATCCTCCAAATTGATCCAAACAATAAGGTCATTTTGACACGCGCAGGCGATGCTTACAGAAACACAGGGGACTACAAAACAGCTGCAACTTACTACAATCGTGCCATGAATATCGATTTTGATATTTATGCAGCTTTGGGTCTGGCCCTTATCTGTAAGGGTGAAGGAAAATACAACGAAGCTATTGAAAGACTTTTAAAGCTTATTCAGGATGATGAAAAGAATTATCGTCTTTACATTGATCTTGCTGACTGCTATGTAAGAATCAACCAAAGAGATAAGGCTATTGAATTGCTTGAAAATTTCCAGAAAAGAGGGGCTAAAAACCAGGCCATTTCTGACATGCTTGAAAAAGTCCGCAATCCTCCTGTAAAAAAATAAATCATGGATTCAAAAATTTCTTTATTTGGCTTAAGTGCTGAAGAAATTTTCTCTGAACTGGGATTAAGTGCTAAGTTTAGGGCAAGACAGGTTTTTTCCTGGATATATAAGGGTATTTCGAATTTTGATGAGATGAAAAACATCGATTCTGCGACAAGAAATATTCTTAAGGAAAAGGCCTGTCTTTATTCTTCAAGTGTAAGCCAGGTTTTAAAAGATCCTGACGGAACAATAAAATTACAAATCACTCTAAATGACAAAAAGGCTGTAGAAACTGTTTTGCTGACAGACCGTGAAGGCAGAAAAACTGCCTGTGTTTCGTGCCAGGCTGGCTGCCCAATGAAGTGCGCCTTTTGCCAGACAGGACATCTGGGATTTTCCAGAAATCTTACTGCAGGCGAAATTATTGAAGAATTCATGTTTCTTGAAAAAGAAGCGGGCAAACTGGACAACATTGTCTTTATGGGAATGGGAGAGCCTATGCTGAACCTTGACGCCATTCGTAAAGCAATTGCCCTTTTAAGTGATGCCCAGGGGCGGGGCCTTAGCACAAAAAGAATTACCTTAAGCACATGCGGTATTACAAAAGGCATTTATGATCTTGCGGATAACGGTCCAAAAATCCGGTTGGCCATTTCATTAACAAGCGCAAATGAAGAACTAAGAAACAGCCTTATGCCGGTAAATATTTCAAATCCCCTGGCGGAATTAAAGAAGGCAATCGCCTACTACATTGAAAAAACAGGAAAACGCGTTACCCTTGAGGCTGCCCTCATGCATGAAAAAAATACCAGTCTTGCTAGTGCAAAAGAAATGATTGCTTTTTCAAAGGGCCTAGATGTTTACGTAAACCTTATCCCCTGGAATCCAGTTGCTTCTTTGGATTTTACAAGACCCAGTTATAAAGAATGCGAAAGTTTTTTAAACTACCTTAAGGCTGGAGGAATAAATGCAGGTTTTAGAATGCAAAGGGGCAATTCTATTGCTGGGGCCTGCGGACAACTGGGAAAGGTTGACAGTGAAGAAGACTTTTAGTTCAAACATTGTCTCTTTCTGCAGTCAATTTTTTGCAGACTTTAAGAAAATCAAATTTTAACAATATTTTTTTAAAAATCCATATTGATTATTTAAAATGTCAAGTTTATAATTATTCAAGGAAATGTTGCTTAGGATTCCTTGCTGGGCAAAATTTCTTATGTGGCTCAAAATTGGGCTTTAGGGGTACATCAATGCAAAAAAAAATATATGTAACAGGTATGAATGATGCAGCAATAGCTGGACAAGTTGATGCTGCAGTTAAAGCTGTCGCTGGAGTTACATCTTCGGTTTCTAATGTTGACAAGTGTCAGACATGCGTAGATTTTGATGAAGGAGTTGCAGGCATTGAAGATGCAATCAATAATGCAATTGCTTCCACTGGTGTAATCGTTTTGGCCTAAATGAAAATCACGGTTCTTGACGGCAATGCTTTAAATCCCGGGGATCTTTCCTGGGATTCTTTAAAAGAATTTGGTCAAGTTAAGGTTTACCCTAGAACAAGTCCAGATGAAGTTGTAGAAAGAATTGCTGACAGTGAAATTATTCTCTTAAACAAAATAAACATAAACGAAGAAATCCTTTCAAAATGCCCTTCTCTCAAATATATAGGTGTCCAGGCGACAGGTTACAATGTTATTGATATTGATGCATGCAAAAGACATGGTGTTGCTGTAACAAATGTACCTTCCTACAGTACCGCCGGTGTTTCTCAAATGGTTTTTGCCTACATTTTAACTTTTGCCTGCAAGGTTGACATGCATTCCAGGGGTGTTTTTGACGGAGAATGGTGTAAATCTCCGGACTTTTGCTATTGGAAGGCGCCATTAACCGAGCTGGAAGGAAAGACTCTTGGCGTTTTTGGCTTTGGTCATATTGGCCAAAAGGTAAGCCAGATTGCAAAGGCTTTTGGAATGAAAGTGCTTGTTACCACAAGGACTTATAATCCTCAAATTGAAAATCCTGTAGATTTTGACACTTTGCTGAAGGAATCTGACTTTTTGACTTTGCACGCCCCTTTGACAGACAAAACCCGGGAAATAATCAACAGAGAAAGTCTTAAAAAAATGAAAAAATCGGCCTTTCTTATAAATACTGCAAGGGGGGCTTTGGTAAACGAAGAAGATGTTTCTTCTGCCCTTCTTTCTGGACAGATTGCCGGATATGCCTGTGATGTTTTAAGTGAAGAACCTATGCAAAAAGATAATCCGCTTTTAAAAGCCAAAAACTGCATTATCACCCCTCATATTGCTTGGGCAGCAAGGGAAAGCAGGCAGCGTCTTTTAAATATCGTTATTGAAAACATAAGGGCTTTTTTGAATGGAAAGGCTCAAAATTTAGTTACGTAAACCTTTTACAAAGGAAATATAAAATTTCGAGGAAAAAACTATGGGAAAGACAATCGCACAAAAGATTTTTGATGCCCACATGGTGGATCAGCCATTTGAAGGCACAAACGTTTTGAAACTGGACAGAGTTTTCTGTCATGAAATCACAACGCCAATTGCAATTAACGACCTTGTTGAACGTAACATGGATCGTGTTTTTGACAGCAGCAAAATCAAGGCTGTCATTGACCATGTTACACCTGCAAAAGATTCAAAATGTGCTTTGCAGGAAAAAATTCTTCGCGAATGGGCAAAAAGGAACAATATTAAGGATTTCTTTGATATTGGAGCCAACGGTGTATGCCATGCAATTTTCCCGGAAAAGGGTTTTGTAAGACCTGGTTTTACAGTAATCATGGGGGACAGCCACACTTGTACTCACGGAGCCTTTGGTGCTTTCGCAGCTGGTGTAGGAACTACTGACCTGGAAGTAGGAATTTTAAAGGGTGTCTGCTCTTTTAAAAATCCAAAAACAATAAAATTTATTCTTAACGGAAAACTTAAAAAGGGTGTCTATGCAAAGGATGTAATTCTTTACTTGATTGGACAAATTGGCGTAAATGGTGCAACAAACTGTGTTGCTGAATTTACAGGTCCGGTTATTGATGCAATGTCAATGGAAGAAAGGATGACTGTTTGCAATATGGCAGTTGAAGCAGGAGCTACAAGCGGCATTTGTTTCCCGGATATGACTACAGTTGATTATCTTTGGCCTTTCATAAAGGATGAATTTTCTTCAAAAGAGGCTGCCCTTGCAGAATACAGCAAGTGGATTGATGACAGTGATGCTGAATACGAAAAAGTTCTTGAATATGACCTTTCGTCACTTGAACCAGTTTGCACTGTTGAATACAAGCCAGATCAAATTAGAAAAATTTCTGAAATGAAGGGAACTAAAGTAGATCAAGTTTACATTGGTTCTTGCACAAATGGCCGCATTTCTGACTTAAGGGTTGCAGCCCAGATTCTTAAGGGCCACCACATTGCTCAAGGGGTACGTGGAATTGTAAGTCCTGCAACTCCTCACATTTATGAAATGGCACTTGAAGAAGGAATTATTAAAATTTTTATGGAAGCAGGATTTTGCGTTACAAACCCGACATGTGGAGCATGTCTTGGAATGAGCAACGGTATTCTTGCAGAAGGTGAAGTATGTGCCTCTACAACAAACCGCAACTTTAACGGCCGTATGGGTAAGGGCGGAATGGTTCACTTGATGAGTCCGGCTTCAGCTGCAGCTACTGCAATTGCGGGTACAATCGTGAATTCTGAAATTTACGAAGGATAAAAGGCGGAATTAAATTTTGATTTTCAAACATAAAAGGGCATCTCTAAAAATTGCAATTTTTAGAGGCTTCCAAAAGTACTTTTTTGCAAGTAAGTATTTTGCAAGTTACTGAAAGAAAAATTGTTACTTTTTATGCTTGATTTATCGGAATTTAAGTAATAACTTAGATAGAAAGATATAAAAAATTCTTTTACAAGGTCTTTATAT
>CAVCWN010000103.1:0-4911 GCA_963605975.1 Desulfovibrionaceae bacterium
TGTCAAACCAGCCGTCAGCGGTCATAACTTTTTCTGTAAGATCCGGACGCTTGTAATATCCCTTCATTACGTTTTCACCCTTGATTTGCAAATTACCTTTTTTGCACTTACCCAGAATGATTCCGTCATCATCAACGATGCGCACCTGGATGCCACGCAAAGGAGTTCCGACATTTCTACAAATAGGATCTACAATCGGGCGGACAGAAATGATTGGTGCCGTTTCAGTAAGACCGTAACCTTCAACAACCTTAACTCCAGCTGCCCAGAAAAATTTATCAATATAATCAGGATAAGCACCGCCACCTGCAACACCGCAGCGGAAATTTTTACCCAGCATTTTTTTCACTTTGCTAAAGACAAGCAAATCACCCAACTTCTTTAACGGGAAGAAAACAATCCACGGAATAAAAAGAATAATCCACCAGAAAACAATAAAGTCTGGTCCGAAGCGGGAATTTTTCCTGCGCAACTTGCGGTCAATTTCGCACCACATAAGGGCAATATTTGTAAAGAATTTAAAAAGAGCAAATGTGATGCCGCCAGTTTTACGCATCTTTCTCCAGATGCCGTCATAAATTGCTTCGAAAACGCGAGGCACAGCCGGAATGATGTATGGATTAAAACGCTGAATGTCATTTAAAAGGATTGAGCCAATCGGTTTTGAATAAACAGATTCTGCACCCTGAATCATAATTACATATTCAACCGCGCGCTGGAAAGCATGCCATACAGGCAAAACCAAAAGGGCCTTTTGTCCAGGATTCAAATAAATTCTTTCATTTACTTCATCCAGCTGAACCAGGAAATTTCTGTGAGTCAGCATTACTCCCTTTGGAGTACCAGTTGTTCCAGATGTAAAGATGATGGAAGCCAAATCATCCGGCTGACCTTTTTCCAGTTCTTCTTCAACCACATTTTGATTTGACCGCCTCCATTCGTGACCTTCATGCTGCATGTCAGAAAAAAGATGGTAATCCAAACCAGCAGCTTTTACCTGTTCCAGTAAAGCATCATCTATTGGTTCAAAAGAAATTAAGTCTGTCAAAGTAGGAATGTCTTTTTTGATATTCAAAATCTTTTTTACCTGGGCAGGATTTTCAAGAATTACATGCTGAACTTCCGCAAAAGAAAGAATGTAAGAAAGATCTTTTTCCGAAGCATCGCAGCCGCGTGGAGTGTCAATGGCACCAATAGCCAGTAAGCCCATATCAGCCTGCTCCCATTCCCTGCGGTTTTCCGAAATGATTCCAATTCTGTCACCGCGCTTAACACCGTTTTTTAAAAGCGCAGCGGCAAAATCCAGTGCCAGTTGGTAAACATCATGGTAGTTCAATTCAACAATTGAACCGTCCTTGTTTGGTGTCAGCTGGCATTTTACTTCCGGCCACCTTTCTGCACTCTGCTTTAAGATTCTAGGTAATGTTTTTGGAATGTTCATAAAAACTCCTGTTCTTTTGAGCAGCCTCTTAAGAAAAAATTTTTCCAGCAAAAAAAACTGCTCCTGCCAAAAATGACATTTTTTATATTTTTTGTAAGGTTAATTAATTATATCTTGCTTAAAGGCCTTATTCAATGAAATTTACTGGATTTTTTAGAAAAAAATCACAAAAATGACAGTATTCTTCAATTTTAAGACAGTATTTTTCAATATCAAAAAAAATAAAATGTCTTTTTGAAAAAACTCTACTTTGCCATTTTATCCAAAATTTTTTAAAAGGAGTAAAAAATTGGGGACTCCCCTTTTGTAAAAAAAAAGACTTTTATAAAATCACAAAAAAATCAATTTAAAAAGAAAAGCGGCCTTGAAATCCAAAAATCCCAAAACCGCTTTTTTTACTGTAGCATTTTTTTTTGACCGCCAAACGTTTTGGTCAACCAACATTTTTTTTAACCGCCAACAATTTTTGCCTGTCATCAATTTTTGTCAGCCAGAATCTTTCTACCTGCCAGCAATTTTTTTATCACACAGATTTTCTTTCCACAATGGAAGTTGGCAAAGTTATGTCTATTGCTTCAATTTGACTCTTGCCCTTATTTTGAACAATCATTTCTACAGCCTTTGCACCCATGGCTGTTTTTTGAATATTCATAGTGGTAAGGGGAGGATTTGTGTAAGCGCTCATTTCAATGTTATCAATAGAAATAAGAGCCACATCCCCAGGAATGTCAATTTTACTTTCGTTAAGAAAACACATAACCCCAAAAGCCACTTCATCTGAACCGCAGACAAAAGCAGCTGGCAGTTTATTTTTTTTCAAAAACTTTTTGGCCGCTTCATAACCACTTGGCACATTAAAGGCAGCCTGTGTTTTTAAATCGAAAGGATTTTTGCCGTGGTTTGAAAGAGAACGCTGCACTCCGCTGATGCGGTCATCGGTTTCGCCAATGTAGGCAATATCCGAAATGCCCTTTTCAAAAAGATAGTCGCTGGCCTTTTGAGCAGTCAAAAGTTTATCAAAACTGATGCTGCAAAGTCCTTCGCACTTCCATTCAATGCAAACCACATTCACCAGCCGCTCTTTTATGCGGTCAATAATTTTTTCATCATCCTTGCTTTTAATGCACTGGTCAGTTGAAACTAAAATCAAACCGCCAATTTCTTCAGGGTGAATAAGTTCATTGAAAAGAACAGGATCCTTTAACTCATCAAAAAAGCGGATGAAAGTAACGTGGTAGTTATTTTCATGAGCTGCGGTGTGTATGCCAGAAAGAATATCCGCATAGTATGGTCTTGAAAAAACCTGGGCATTGCAAAGGACAACACCAATTCTGTTGCTGGCAAATTCGATGTCACCCTGCTGCAAAGCCTGGGCCGCCTTATTCGGCCTGTAACCCAATTTTTCTATGGCATCAATAATACGCTTTCTGGTTTCTGGAGCAACTGAACGCTCAGAATTTCCATTAATCACATAGGAAACCATACTCCTTGTTACACCGGCTTCCTTTGCCACATCATTTTGTGTGACTGTTCTGGAAAATGTCTTTTCAGATTTCATTACTAATTCCGCTTAAAAAAGATTTTGAATTTACATTTGTTGATAAATAAATCAACTCACGTTGACAACTCATTGTAAATTCAAAAAGCTTTAAGGTCAAGTTTCAAAATCATCAAAAACCTTAGCAATTACATCATCCATGTCATAATACTTGTATTCAGCAAGACGGCCGCCAAAAATTACAGAAGTCTCTTTATCTGCCAATTCCTTGTACTTGGCAAAAACTTCTGCATTTTTTTCATTATTGACAGGGTAAAAAGGTTCCATTCCTTCTTTCCATTCAGTTGAATATTCTTTTGAAATTACAGTTTTATTGTTCTGGTAAGCAGGATTTTCAACTTCAAAATGCTTGTGCTCAATTATGCGGGTGTATGGCTGTTCGTGGCTGGTGTAATTTACAACAGCATTACCCTGGTAATTTTGAACGTCCAGTTCTTCAGTTTCAAAGCGGACAGTTCTGTATTCCAGCTTGCCGAATTTGTAATCGTAAAATTCATCAATCTTACCGGTAAAAACAATTTTGTCAGCAATGTTCTGCCATGCAGCGCGGTCTGCAAAGAAATCAACATTGGTCTTACATTCAATTCCTTCCAGCAAAGCGTCAATCAATTTGTTGTAACCGCCAATTGGAATGCCCTGGTAAGAATCATTAAAATAATTATTGTCAAAAGTAAAGCGAACCGGCAGCCTCTTTATAATAAAAGCAGGCAATTCCGTACACTTTCTGCCCCACTGTTTTTCGGTGTAATCCTTTACAAGAGTTTTATAAATGTCCTGGCCCACCAAAGAAATTGCCTGCTCCTCCAGATTTTTTGGTTCTGTAATTCCACAAGCCTTTTTCTGCTCTTCAATTTTTTCCTTAGCCTGAGACGGAGTCGTTACTCCCCACATTTGATAAAAAGTATTCATGTTAAAGGGAAGGTTAAAAAGTTTGCCCTTATAATTTGCAACCGGACTGTTTGTGTAGCGGTTAAAAGGAACAAAAGAATTTACAAAATCCCAAACCCTTTTATTGCTGGTGTGAAAAATATGCGCACCATATTTATGAACATGGATTCCATCTACATCTTCGCAGTAAATGTTTCCACCCAAGTGAGGTCTCTTGTCTATAACAAGACATTTTTTTCCAGCCTTTGTTGCAAGGTAAGCGTAAGTTGCTCCGTAAAGTCCAGAGCCTACAATTAAAAAGTCGTATTTCTTCATAAGAAAATTATACCCCCTTTTTAAGATAATTTACATAGGATTTTTTGATTTCGTAAACCGCCAGCGCCTTTCGTAAACCGCAGCATCATCCCAAAATCCATCCACCCCAATCGTAAAAAAAACCGCTGTCCCAAAACAGCGGTCCGTCAAGAAAATTATTTTTCCTCTTCCACAATTGCAGCGCCAGCAGCATTTTTCTTTATAGAAGTCAGCCCCTTTTTGCAGGCAGCCAAATCAGCGTAGCCCTGACCCACTGCAATAATTTGACCATTACCAGCCTTAAGTCTGAAACGGAATTCACCCTTTTTGTCCTTGTAAATTTCGAACTTAGGATTTTTCTTTTCTTCAACCGTTTTTGCAGTCTGGTCTTCAATTTCTGCCAGCTCAGCATTTTTCTGAACAGAAGCAATTCCCTTTTTGCAAGAAGGCTTTGAATTGTAAACTTCAGAAGTTGCAATTACCTCGCCATTCGTTGCCTTCAAATTAAAAGTAAAACCTTTTTTTGTTTCGTTAATAACAAACTTAGCAGCCATGTGTGCCTCCCAAAAATATTTCTAAAAATATTTTAACACATGAAATTTATAAAATCCAATTTTTTCTTTTTATTTTTTTTTAAGCCCTTAAGCATACCGTCTTTTGTTAAACGGCCCTTCCGCCACTTGCTGCGCGCGGTCCTTCGGACGGCCTCCGGCCTGGCTCCAGGGTCGGC
>CAVCWN010000104.1:0-7583 GCA_963605975.1 Desulfovibrionaceae bacterium
GGGCACAGACATGGCACTTGTAGAAGAATTGCGGTCTAGCGTAAAATGCCGCCTTGTTGTGGCAGGAGGAGTTTCTTCTGTCCAGGAAATTGCCAGTCTGGAAAAGATGGGCTGTGATGTTCAACTGGGCATGGCCCTTTACACAGGAAAGGTTTCCCTCAAAGATGCCTTCATTTCCTGCCTGAATTTTGAAAAGACAGGCGGCATGATTCCAGTCATTGCCCAAAGCAGTCACGGTCAGGTTATGATGATGGGTTATGCAAACAAAGAAGCCTTTGAAAAAACATTCCAGACTTCAAAACTGACATTCTTCAGCCGCACCAGGAATGCCCTCTGGACAAAGGGCGAAACTTCAGGCCACTTTCTTACAGTTACCAAAATGAGGGTTGACTGCGACAGGGACACAGTTCTTGCAACAGTCATCCCAAATGGCGGGGCCTGCCACACCGGCAGCTGGACATGCTTCACCCAGGAAGCGGATGAAGCTTCCAGTCTTGAACGCCTCTATGACACAATCAGCGAGCGCTTTGCAAATCCAAAACCTGGTTCTTACACAGCCACACTGAATGACAAGCGCGTACGTGAAAAAATCATGGAAGAAGCCGAAGAACTTACAGATGATGCAGAAAAAAAAGAAGACTTCATCTGGGAAGCAGCAGACCTTTTGTATTTTGTAAGCGTTTTACTTTACAAAGAAGGCGTTACATGGCAGGACGTCTATGACGAACTTGACAAAAGGCACAAGGCAAAATAAAAAAAAACAAATCAAGAAAATTTAAAATCACATAAAAAAATCCCGGACACTAATTTTTTTTAGCTTCCGGGATTTTTATTTTTTTAACATACCATCAGGCGTCTTTAAACTTTAAAGAGGTCAATTTCGTCGCCAATTTGCTTTATGGACTCTTCCACCTGGGCAGACATTTCGCCCAAAGCCTTTCCGGCAGCACTAATCAAATTGACATTTTCATTCATCTCTTGGACACCGGCATTAATTGTGTCACTGGAATCCTTTAAGTTTACCGCTTCATCATTAATTTGCTTTGCACCAACTAGCATCTCGGCAGAAGCACTTCTTACCTGCGATGTACTTTCACTTACCAGTTGCAACGATTCAAGCACTTGCTTAGAACCAGCCGTCTGTTCTTCCATAGCGGCAGTAATTTGTCTGACCAAATCATCCGTTGCCTTAATGCTTGTAGAAACTTCATCAAAGGCCTCACTTGAATCATTTGAAGAAAGAACAACTGTTTCTATTGAAGTCAAAATCTTTTCCAGCTGCTTACCAATTGTGTCTGACTGCTCAGAAGATGTTTCTGAAAGTTTGCGGATTTCGTCAGCAACAACAGAAAATCCCTTTCCTGCTTCACCAGCGTGGGCAGCTTCAATTGCCGCATTCATAGCCAGAAGGTTTGTCTGTTCCGCAATTGCACTGATGGCCGTATTTGCTTCCATAAGCATTGCAGATTCATTTTTGATTTCATCAATCTGTTCTTTTACAATCAACTGCTTTTCGGCACCGGCAGCAGAACTTTCCAAAAGGGACTTAAATTCACTAGCCATTTTTTCTACAGTGATATTGATTGCATTGATGTTTCCAATCATTTCTTCAACTGCACTAGAAGCGTTTGAAACTCCATCATACTGACTTTCTACAAGGTGTTCCAAAGACTGAATGTTGGAATTAATTTCAACTACCGCAGAAACGGCTTGGTCAATGGAATCAGTTTCAAGGGCCAACTGATTTTTTACGTTTTCTACATTAGACAAAATGTTGTTGATAGCCTTTTGGTTTTCATCAATACTTTCTGCCAGTCCCTGATCCACTTCTGTAAGTGAATTTTTTGATTCCTTAATCTGGCTGATAATGTCCTGCAGCTTTCCAATAAATTTGTTAAAGAAAATAGCCACATTTCCAATTTCGTTGTGACTTTTAATTTCAAGGCGACGGGTAAGGTCCGCATTGCCAGAAGCAATTCCTTCAATTGAAGAAGTAACAATGTGCAAAGGTTTAAGCGTTGCCCTGAAAACAATAACCAGCATGACAAGCAAAACAATTCCAATTCCCAAAACAAAAATAATCAAAAAGTTCTGCAATTTTTTTGAAAACTGATTTACCTGCGAACCAGGAATGCTTACCGCAATAGACCAGTCGGTTCCAGGAACATTGTCATACAAAACAAGTTCCTTGCGCTTTTCACCGTAGAAACTGTTGATTTCTCCATAAGAAGTTTTTCCATCTTTTATATCTTTTACAGCCTGAGCAACATCCTCATGACCTTCCACAGATCCATTTAAGAAATTTTTAAAAATATATTCTTTGATTGGATGGTAAATGGCATTACCCTGGGAATCCAAAAGAACTACATAGCCCTTTTCCCCCAGTTTAAATTCTGACAGGCGGCTGACAACGTAATCAATTGTTTTTATTCCAACAAAAAGTCCCACTTTCTGACCGGCAGAATTGTATGCTGCTTTTGCAAACATAACAGATGTCAGCCCCGTAGCTTTTGCGACTGTAGGATCAGTAATAACTAAATCCTTACCGCCAGACATAATTTCTTTAAAGTAAGAGCGGTCGCTGTGATTACCCCTTTCGCCAGAGTCATAATAAGAATTTCCATCCTTATCAATGAAAAGAACGTAATTTAATTCCGCCGACCTTTTTGCAGCCGTTGTAGAAAGCCAGTCCCCAATTTCACTTGCAGAGCCACCGTTCCACACGACATCAGACCGGGTATAAAAATCCATAAGGTTTACGGAAGATTCCAACCACTGTCCGATGTTTGAAGCGTAAGACGAAGCAATTATTGAAGCGTCTTCTATGTAATTTTCTTTTGTATGCACTTTTACCTGGTGAATTGATATGGCAAGCAAAATGGCAAAAAGAAGCACAAAGGCAGGACCGATGATGCTTACAAGTCTTACAATAACACTTGTTTTTTTAGCCTTTATTTCGTCATTATTTTCCATACATAAACTCCTTATAAAAGTCCGCAAAACGCGAAACTTTTTCTTATTTTCAATTAAAGTTCAATTATAGCACATACTTAACCATATTGCAAAATAATGCTATATTTTTTTGAGCAATGCCCTTTTTTGAGCAGGCTGAACACTAGAATTTGTTCACAAATTTCAAAGTTTATGGGGATTTTTAAAATGATTAAAATTCAAAACTCCAGTCAATTGGAAGAAAGTTTTTTTGAAGGCAGAAACTTTGCAGATTCACTTGATACTGTCCGCGATGTTTTAAAAAACGTAAAAGCTAAAAAAGACCAGGCCCTTCATTTTTATTCAAGCCAGTTTGATTCATCTTCTCCGGCAACTTTCGAAATTCCTATGGAAGAATTAAAAGCTGCTGCAGAAAAAATGCAAAAAGAAAATCCTGACCTTTACAATTCTTTAAAATATTCCCACGACTTGGCTTTAAAATTTGCCCTTAAACAAAAAGAATCTTTTGATGATTTTGAAATTCAACTGGAAGACGGCCTTTACACCGGCCAGAAAAATATTCCTGTAGAAAGGGCTGGCGTTTATGTTCCGGCCGGCCGCTTTCCTCTTGTAAGCACTGTTATCATGACAGTCACACCGGCAGTTGCAGCTGGCTGTAAAGAAATTATCCTCTGCACTCCTCCCAGAGTTCACCCGGATGATTTAGAAAATGCAAAAAAAGAAGGCAGGGGCATGCCAGGAAAGGCTTTTGAAAACGGCAAACCTTATGCTGATGAAAATATTATGGCAGCCGCTTACATTTGCGGGGTTACAAAAGCATTTGCCTGTGGCGGCAGTCAGGCTGTTGCGGCAATGGCTTTTGGAACTGAAAGCATTCCTAAAGTAGATGTAATTGTTGGTCCAGGAAATAAATTTGTTGCAGAAGCAAAAAAATTAGTTTACGGCACAGTCGGAATCGATATGGTTGCAGGTCCTACAGAAGTTTTTATTATTGCGGATGAAAGTGCAAATCCTGCATGGCTGGCAGCTGACCTTCTGGCCCAGGCGGAACACGATGTTATAGCCCAGCCAGTTCTTGCGACAGACAGTGAAAGTCTTGCAAAAGCGGTTCAAGCTCAAATTGAAGAACAGCTGAAAGTTTTGCCTACAGAAAAAATTGCAAGGCAAAGCATAGACACTTGCGGTAAAATCATTATCACAAAGGATTTAAAGGAAGCAGCACAAATTGCAAACCGCAAGGCACCGGAACACCTGGAACTTGCAATGGATGAAGGATCCAAAAGAGATGAAATCCAAAAACTTTTGGGCAACTTTGGTTCCCTTTTTATTGGACACGGAGCAGCAGAAGTTTTTGGGGATTATGCGGCTGGATTAAACCACACTCTGCCCACTTCAGGCAGTGCCCGTTTTACAGGCGGCTTGAGTGTAAGGGTTTTCTTAAAAACAGTAACCACTTTGCGGACAGACCTTTCTAAAGAAGGAGCGCAAAAGTCTGCGAAAGCAGCTGCGGTTTTGGGTGACGCAGAAGGTCTTGCAGGTCACGCACAGGCCGCAAGATTAAGAATAAAATCGTAATAAAATAAGGCGGAATAAAATGAGAATTTGTAAATTAGGCGAAGAAGTTTTAAGGGAAAAATGCCTTCCTCTTGAAGAAAGTGAAATTAATGATGACTTCAGGAAGCTTTGTGAAGAAATGTTTACCACAATGATCAGTGCGAATGGGGTTGGTCTGGCTGCACCACAAGTGGGCATCGCAAAAAGATTTTTTGTTGTCATTTCGGATGATGATGTAAAAAGAGTTTTTGTAAATCCTGAAATCATAAAAACATCTTCAGATTTAGCCCCTTACGAAGAAGGCTGCCTTTCCCTACCTGGCGTTTATGAAGAAATAATGCGCCCTTCAAAAGTAAGCGTTTCTGCCCTGGACCAGAACGGCAAGCGCTTTACTTTAGACGCAGACGGTCTTTTGGCAAGAATTATTCAGCACGAAAATGATCACCTAGACGGCATCCTTTACATTGACCGCGGTGACCAGGATTTTAAAGAAAAGGTAACTGAACAATTCAAAAGAAGAAGTGAAAGGGCTGCAAAAAAAGCCGCAGAAAAGGCTGCAAAAAAAGCAAGTCTGGAAGCAAAACTGGCTGCAAAATCTGCAAAAAAAGCTGGCAAATAAAAAGGAATATTCGGCATGTTAAGAGTTATCTTTGGAGGAAGCCCGGCAGCGTCTGCAAAACGCCTTGAACTCATTTTAAAAGACAGCGCCATGTCATCTTCCATTCCAGAAGAAGAATATAAAATAGTAGGAATTCTCACAAATCCGCCCTCTGCCCAGGGCCGCCACAAGGAACTTATTGCAACTGAAGTTGAACAATACGGCCGCATCTGGAACCAGGCGCGAAACGATGACATAAAAATTTTTTCTCCACTGCACATAAAGGAAGAAGAAAGAAATCAAATTGCAGAACTTAAGCCGGACATTTTTGTCTGTTTTGCATACGGCCACATTCTGGGCCCAAAGTTTTTTTCTCTTTTCAGATTCGGGGGAATAAATTTACATCCGTCCCTTTTGCCAAAATATCGGGGGGCTACTCCTATAAACCAGGCCATTTTAAATTGTGACGAAAAATCTGGTTACTCCGTGCAAAAAATGTCTTTAGCGGTTGACGAAGGGGACATTCTTACACAAATCGAATTTGGCCTTACCGGAACGGAAACCGCAGAGCAGCTTTTAAAACAGGCGGCTCTTTACGGAGGTTCGTCTATAACAAGCCTTTTGCGGCAGATTGCAAAAACGGATGTCCTGCCAGAAAGTTTTCCTCAGACGGGGCAGGCAAGTTACTGCAGCCAGATTAAAAAGGAAGACGGCCTTATCAACTGGAAGGATTCTGCAAAAAAAATTGATGCTAAAATCAGAGCCTACACACCATGGCCGGGATGTTTTACTTTTCATAACGGAGTGCAGCTAAGAATTTTAAAAGCAAGTGATGCTAATAAAATTGCGGCACAGGACAACAGCATTCCAAAAAACACAACTGCTGTTCCAGGTACTGTTCTTGACTACAACAAGCAGCGCGGCATTCTTATCCAGACAGGGGACGGCATTTTGATTGCAACTGAACTTCAGTGGCAGGCAAAAAAGGCAATGGATTACAAAAGTTTTATGAACGGTGCCAGGAATTTTTTAGGCTCGGTTCTGGGGGAATAAAACTGGTAGAATAGAGTTTGGGAAAGGGCTGAAAATAAAATTCAAGCCTAGTCCCATAGATTAAAGTAAAAATAACTGGTAATATGGAAATTATGAGTAACGAAGAAATCAAAGAAAATGAACTTTCATCGAATGCAGAAAAAACTGAAGTTAACGAAAGCAAAGCTTCTGTAGAATCTGAAAAAACTGAAGCTGGCGAAAACCAGGCTTCTGTAAAAAATGAAAAAGCTAAAAAATCAAAAAAAGAAAAGGATCCAAATAAAAAGCCTTTGTCTTTTGAAAGCCTTATTTCAAATCTTAAAGACGGAGGAGGCACTCTTCTTGCTACAATAATTGCCACTTTCGTAATTATGATTATTGCCTGCCTTGCAGTTTTCTTTGCAAATGTACAGGGAGCTGAACAAGTTATGGTTCCTGACGTTACAGGCAAACCTTTGACAACTGCCCTTTACGAAATGCAGCAAAAGGAACTTTACCCTCACATTACTTTACGCTATTCAGACTTGCCTGGCCAGGCAGGCACTGTTGTAAAACAGGATCCGGGTCCGGGTTCAATTGTAAAGGCACACAGAACAATTGACATTTCTGTAAGCCGTGGCATGCAGAATCCAAGACTGGACAATTACGTTGGAAAATCAGTCGACACTGTAAAATCACAGCTGGAACTTGAATATTCTGGGGAACGTCCGCTTTTGACTGTTGCTTCTCCAATTTTCCAGAAGAGCAGCGAACCTTTGGGAACAATCATTGCCCAGTATCCGGAAGCTGACTACTATGTTTACGAACCTGTTACAATGTATTTTGTTGTAAGTTCCGGAAACCAGGAATTGACAACACAGGCTCCTTCTTTAGTTGGAAAAACAATTGAGCAGGTTCTTGGCGAAATGACTTCTTACAATGTCGTTCTTGACTTTAAGGGACACACTGCCAGTGGCGAAGAAGTGCCTGATTCTGTTACAGCTGTAAATGTTGCAGCCGGCAGCGAAGTAGCTCGCTATTCAAGAATTACTGTAGAAGTAGCACTTGCCCAAAGAACAGAAGAATCTTCTTTTGTAAGCGGCATTTATGAAGCAAATCTTGCTGAATACCCATACCCGGTATCCATGAGATTAGACGCAAGGTACATCGACGGTACTGTTACAACAATTGCGAACTTTGCCCACCCGGGAAATGCTCTTAGCATTCCATACTCTGTGGCTCCGGAAACAACTTTGGTTCTTTACGTAATGGATCAAAAGATGGGTGAACTTACTGTTCAGTAATTTGTTTTTTCTTATAAAAAAAGGCAGCCTCTAAAAAAAGAGACTGCCTTTTTTATTTGGCGCCAGACCATCTGCTTTAACGAAACCAGCATTGCTTTCCAAAAGCAGACTAGCCGGCCGTGAAGTGGTTTGCCGAAGGCAAAGTGCAAAGCACCGAGGCGAAT
>CAVCWN010000105.1:0-3589 GCA_963605975.1 Desulfovibrionaceae bacterium
TCTCTTCTACAAACCGCAGGGGGCCCCTGTTTACGAAAGAAACGCTTCTATTCAAAAGCAGTGCATGTTTCCTAAACCGTACCACCTCTATTCAAAAGTAGTGCATGTTTCCTAAACAGTCACCTCTTCTACAAACAGTACCTACCTAATCCGCCAGACAAGCATCCAATTCGCTAGAAATCTTCTTCTTGTCCAAGTGCTGTCCGATTATGCACAGCTTAATCATGCGGTCACCAACACTGTCATCCCATTCCTCTTTAATTTGAGGATTAGCAGCAAGAATTTTCTGCTGTTCTTTTGCAGGAGCAGCCGCAATCCACTGGCCAGAATAGCCTGCCTGAATCTGGCGACCTGAAGTTTCAAAAACCCATGCCATATCACTTTCATCAGCAAACCACATAAGACCCTTACAACGGATAATTTCCTTAGGCCACTTGCTTGCATATTCATCCAGCTTCTGGCGGTCGAAAGGTTTTCTTCTATAATAAATAAAAGTTCCTATGCCATATTCATCTTCGCTTTCACCTTCGTGGCGGTGTTCATGGTGATGGTGGTGGCCTTCGTGATGGTCATGTTCATCATCATCATCATCATCGTCGTCGTCATCATGGTGGTGGTGACCTTCACCTTCTTCTTCATGGTCGTGGTGATGGTGGTCATGTTCATCATCATCATCATCATCAACTTCATCTTCTTCCAGATGCTTGCACCAGCCAGCAGCAGCATAAACATTTTCGAAGTCGAAAGAGTTTGTTCCAATAATATCTTCTACAGGAACATCCCCGTGAGAAGTTTCAATAATATGAACACCAGGGTGCAAAGCTTCAATAACAGCCCTTACCTTTTTAAAATCCTCTTCAGACACCAAATCCTTTTTGTTAATAATCAAAGTAGAACAAAATTCAATCTGCTGAACCAAAAGCGACTCAATATCCTCTTCGCCCATATCATCCTTTTTCAAAAGACGATCACCAGAAGCAAATTCATCAACCAGACGGGCCGCATCAACAACGCCAACAACATTGTCCAGCTTACCGTTTTTAATAGTTTCAAGAGTTTGAGCAATCGGCATAGGTTCGCAAACACCAGAAGCCTCAATCATGATGTAATCGAATTTTCCGCCCTTGATCAGATTTTCAATATTCTGCGCAAGATCAGTTTTAAGAGTGCAACAAATACAACCATTCGTCAAAGGAACAATACTTGAAGTATCAGTAATCTTTGCTCCATCTGCAATCAATTTTGCATCAACATTAACTTCGCCAATGTCATTTACAATAACAGCAACCTTGTAACCCTTTTGATTAGAAAGAACTTTATTCAAAAGCGTCGTCTTACCAGCTCCCAGGTAACCGCAAAGGAGCGTCATAGGTGTTAAATTTTTCGCCATTTTCCTGCCTCTAAAATATTTTTCGCTTCAAATATAATGATAAAAAAGCAAATCGTAAACAGATTTTTTTTCTTTTCATGGAGCATCCCGCCTTTTGTTAAACGGCCCTTCTGCCACTCACTCCCGTTCGGTTGCCTTCGCTATGCTCAGGCAACTGCTTCGCATGGCGCCACGGCCGGCTAGGCGCATTTTAAAAAGAGCCATTTAATTCGTAAATCACCTGCGCCCCTTTCTATCCTGCCAGCCATCATTCTTCAAATAGGAATATCTCAATTTTCTACAGAAATCTATAGCAATCTTTTTCAAAAAAAAATATAATTCTCGCTAAGAATGAGAGGTATCAAAACATAGTGAAAATTTCGGGAGTTTTACAAAAAAGAATTTTATTTTTATTTTTTTCGCTTTTTTCCATTTCGCTTTTTGCCCAGGAAATTTCTTCGGACCAAAATGCACTCGAAGAAAAAGAATCCCAGAATCCTGCAAATGTTGAAGAAGAAAAAATTACAAAAATTTCCTTTTGGGAAAGTGGCATTAAATTCAACATTGACACTGCCAACATAAGGTTGGGCGAATTACCCAAAATAGCCAGGGCAATTTATTTTTCTACAGGATATTCAAACTTTTTTTCCAATGACTTTATTTACCGCTGGAACCTGGGGGCAGGCTACTGCACTTACGCCGGCTATGTAGGATTTTTTACAGCCTGTGTCAGCGCCGGCACCAGAATCTTTGACTGGAAAAATATAGAAATCAATGCCCTTTTTTCTGTGGACTTTCAGACTTACTGCTACAAAGTTCCCTTCTGGGCATTCGGACCAGACCTTTACATCACTATTCCTCTCACAGACACTTTAGGTTTTTACCTTGACCTTGGCCCCCGCTACAATTTTTCTTTTAAATCGCTTTTGCTCACAACATCCATGGGCCTTACAATCAGGAGCAGAATATGAAAAAGAATTTTTTTAAGCTGTCATATATTTTTATTTTTTTGATTGTTTTTATAACATTTGCAAATTGTACTTTTACAGACCTGCCTGTTCAAATGCTGCAAGACTTTACGGAATATTACACAGGCACTCCCATAAATTCCTACAGTGCCCGCCATAAAAAAACTGAAGGTTTAAACAAAAAGGGCAAGTACGAAATTACACAAATCAATTACGCCTCAGAGTACAGTCCCTACTACCCAAATTCCTACATGGACATTTTTTACAGCGGTGAAAATCCAGCTGACTGCGCTAGTAACCCTGTAATCTTTTTTATTCACGGCGGCTGCTTCTGGTGGGGTGACACAAAAACCGGAAATCCTTTAGGTCACACGGAATTTGCTAATTACATAAACGCCCTTACGGACAATGGTTTTAATGTCGTAATGATTGACTACGCTCTTTCACCGGAATACCTTTTTCCGACAGCCCTCATTCAGACAAACCAAGCCTTGACTTTTCTTTCCGGCAAAGATTCAGACGGTCTGGCCAGGGCAGAAAAATACCATTTGAATATGGATAGCATTATTCTTGGGGGAAATTCTGCAGGCGCCGTAATTTGCGGACAATACACTGCAGCTTTAACAAACGAAAGTTATCAAAACCTCATGGGCCTTCCTCAAATGGCCATTTCTAAAGAACATGTAAAGGCCGTAATCCTGGATGACGGTTTCTGGGACTGGAAAAACATGAACATCGGTGTAAAAGTCGTAACTGGTAATTACATGCAGAAAACTGTTTATTTGGGGGCAAAAACTGTAAACAAATATGACATCTACAACCACATAACAAAAGACTTCCCGCCCACAGTTTTTTCCGTTTCCCTTTTTACCCATGACGGCAAGCGCTTAAGTAAAAAACTCACAGAGCTGGGCGTAAGAAATCTTTGCATAAAACCCAACGAAGACCGTTCCGGCAAAGAACCCCACTGCTACATGATCAAAAAAATGGGCAAAAGCAAAGTAGTCGAAGAAGAATTCGCACAGCTGGTAGAATTTTTGAAGGAAGAGTGAAAGAAAAAAATACTGAGCCGTATGCTGCGAAGCCTGGCCTATCTGCTTTACGAAAGAAGTATTTTTTTCTAAATTACGCATAGCCGGCCGTGAAGTGGTTTGCCGAAGGCAAAGTGCAAAGCACCGAGGCGAATAGCCGAGCCACGCAAGGGCCGTTTAACAAAATTCGGGATGCTTCAAAATAAAAAAATACATTGAAT
>CAVCWN010000106.1:0-11983 GCA_963605975.1 Desulfovibrionaceae bacterium
GCGGAGCAGAGGTTCTAAAAAGTGCGACATTGGAGCTTGCTCCACCGGAGCACTTTTTAGGTTCTCTGCGGGAGCGCATTCAAGCGAATTTAAAAGAGACAAAATATTATGATTTTTACTTTACGAAATCTTTTTTCAGTTTTCAAAATTGGACTGGCATTTTGTAACTTTTGCTTTATAATAGAATTATGAATTTAGTTGCCCCACTGTAGGCAAGGAATTTACTGTGCTGCCGTTAATGCGGTGTTTTCATAGGAGGCTTAATATGAAAAATCTTGGAAAATTTATTTTACTTTTTCTTCTTTTGTGATGGCTTTTGCTATTGTTTCTTGCAATCACGAGAAGGATGGCGAAAAGATGGTAGACATTGCCAGCAAGGATGAAATAATCTTTTCTGATGGCGATTATGAGGTAACCCAAGTTGAATACATCTATGGCGAAGGTCATGACGAAGATTGCAAGACAGCTGATGTTATAACAACTGACTTTTATGAAGCGACTTTTGAAGGCTCTGAGGTTACCACTGCAAAAAAAATCTACAAAAATGGTTTTTGCCACTGAGGAGAGTAAAGTGTTATATTTGGCTGTAAAAGAATCTCAAACAACTGAGGAAGGTGTTACAAAAGATTTTGATGATGAAAATTACACTGTGACTATTACTTATGAGAATCCTATTTCTTCTACATCAACAGTTGATGCTGTAAAGGCACAGTTTTTCCCTGAATCTGAAACTGGCGAAAAAAAGAAGGTTGAAATCAGTGACCATTATGCAAAGCAAACAGAAGATGCTTCTAAAATGGAATATGGCTATTTGGAAAGAATTTACACGCGAACTTCTGAAAGTGCAGAATGGGAAGCTTCTTCTCCTTACAGACATAAGATCACCATTGAAAAGAAATAGTCGCGCATTCAATTGAATTTTAAAGCAACCTCATATCTGTTACTTTACGAATTTTTTTTCACTTTTCAAAAGTGGCTTAGCCCACCCTATAGCCAGGCCGAAGGCCGTCTGAGCCTGCAAGGCGAAGACCGCGCGCAGCAAGTGGCGAAAGGGTGGTTAACGTCAGGCGGTATGCTTTGAAAAAAAATAAAAAAACTTTTTTTTTCAAAAGGCCCTGCGCTTTTGAAAAGGCGCACTTCTTTCCTGAAGCAGTTTTTGTGAAAAGAAAAGCTGCTTTCGAAGATGGCCCTTAGTTTGTTCTTTGGACGCTTGTCTTTTTTGGCATGACGGTGATTTTTACGCGGCGGTTTTGGGCGCGACCTTCTGGGCTGTCATTCGAGGCCAGTGGCTGGGTGCCTCCGTAACCTTTGCTGGTGAAAAGACTTCTGTCTATGCCCTGGGCTACTAAAATGTCAATCACGGACTGGGCTCTTTCTATGCTGAGCTTCAGCTGGCCTTCCGGTTTGTTTACGTCTGCGGTGTGGCCTTCGACTAAAATGGTGTAATCGCCATTAGAAAGAATTTCTTTTAAATTCTCTGCAATCTTTTTGATTCTTTCTTTTTCTGATGGAAGCAGTTCTGCGGAATCTGCGACAAACTGGAGTTTTTCTACATCAATTTCCATTCCTGTGTCACCCCTGTCTGAAATGACTACATCTGGAACCAGCGACTGGTAAAGTTCGCGGCGCAGCTGTTCGTAGTCAAGGTAGTACTGCCTGTTTCTGTCAGGGGCAGTCACTTTGCAGGACAGCTGGTCTTTGTCTAAAATGATGACAACTTTGCCCTGGCGCAAAAGGTTTAAATTGTTTTGGTTTGAAGCAATGCGCAAATAGTCATCATAAGAAATTACTGGATCACACCTGTTTTGCCCGTAAACTTTTTTTGCCTTTATCCAGAGGGGGTCGTTTCCAATTCGTCCGGCGTAATCATCGAAGTTGCTGCTTGAACCATATTCGACAATCATCTTTTCCTTTGCCACGTTCGCGTCCACCATGTTGCGCTCGTAAACCAAAGTCATTTCTTCATTCCAGATGCGGGGAAAAAGACAGGGTGAAATTTTGCTTTTTGTAAATTCGCCATGCACGTCATAAGTGCCGCGGGCGTCAATGATTATTCCCGAATAAGACCGGCTTGCGATTGTGTCGATTGGTTTTTCCATCTGGTAAGGGCTTTTGTGTTTTACAAGAGGGGCGGCAATGTCTTTTAAAGAAATGGTGTGGCTGGTTGAAAGCAAGTTAGAAGCGTTTTTAAAATAAGGCGCTTTCATTTTTGCACTGTCGATTATGTCCGTGATGGCCTGCAGGCTTGTTGTCTGTGACTGGACTAAATCTTCCAGGGTGTTTTGGCTGTCTACGTAAATAGACAAAAGCGGATCTTTGATTAAAAGTGGCAGTCCCAGTTTAATGCGGTTAGAAGCAGACTGTCTTCCGCTCGGCATGGGAATTTTTGCCTTTTCCACATCAAGGGTAATGTCTGAAGTAAAAGTATTTTTTTTCCAGTCAATAAAAGAAGTGCTTTCCATTACAGATTTTTCTGCGCTGGAATGTCCGCTTTGGGCCGCCATTTTTTCCGCCCGGTCCAATTCGTCCTGGCTGTAGCGAACATAATTTTGCGCCCCAAAGAAAGCGAAAGTAAAAAAAACACTGGTAAAGAAAAAAAACATTTCTTCATAAAATTCTCCGCAAGAAAATATCCCTTCTTTTATCGGATTTTTTTTTCTTTGTGTAAAGTCTTTTTCTTTTTTCAAAGCATACCGCCTTTTGTTTAACGCGCTGTTCGCGACTACGCTGTCGCTTCGGTGCTCAGCTTTGCTTCGCACTCACTTCGTGCTCGCTACCATCGCGGCTAGGCTTCTTTTGGAAAGAAATGCGTCTTTCCAAAAGAAGTTAGGCTAGTTTAAGATGCTTTTGTAAAGCAGCACTTCTTTTGTAAAATTCGTACTAGTCGGATTGGAGCGGGCACGAAGTGCTTCTTTTTTTTACGAAGTAAAAAAAAGAACGTAGCGTTAGCGGAGCCGCATAAAGCCGTTACGAAAAGAGCCTTCTCCAAAAAAAAATTATTTTTCGTAAATGGGAACGGAAAGTTTTTGGCCTATGGAAAGGATGGAATCTTTGGAAATGCCGCTGGCTTTGCAAATGGCGTCTACGCTTACGCCGTAGGTGCGGGCTATGGCGGAAAGATTGTCTCCTTTTTGGACTGTGTATGTTATGAAATCTTTTGGCAAGTCAATTTTGCTTAAGGCTTCTTGGGCTTTTGGACCGCTGCCTTTTGCCAGGCGCAGTGAAAATTTTTCAGGCGGTGTCATTTTTTTTAAGAGGCTGGGGTTTAAAAATTCTATTTCATCTTTTTCTATGCCAATGACTTTTGAAAGTTCTTCCGTAGAAATAATTCCATTGACTTCTACATAATCAAATTCTGTGACTTCTTCAAATTCAATCATTTTGTCTGCTACGCCTATGTTTAAAAGGCCGTAGTATTCTGCGTTTTCTATTAATTCGGCAACAGCCAAAAGTTTTGGCACGTAAAGTTTTGTTTCTGTACGCAAAAGGTTGTTTTCTGCAAGGTACCAGAAATCCGCCTTTGGGTGAGCTTTCAGTAAACGGCGCATTGCTCCGCCACCGCAGTTGTAGGCCGCAATGGCAATGTTCCAGTCACCGAACATTTTGTAATTGTCCATCAGTTTAACAAGGGCGGCGTCTGTTTCTTTCCAGGGGTCATAGCGTTCATCGTACCAGGAAGTTTTTTTCAGCATGGGTGCCATGGAATTTTCCATAAATTGCCATATGCCTTTTGCACCGCTTTTGGAAACCGCAGTAACTTTATAATTAGATTCAATTATTGGCAGGTACTGGAGGTAGGAAGGCATGTTTTTTTCTTTTAACTTTTGCCGGATGTAGGGGCGGTAGGGGGCAGAATTTACAAGGCTTTGCGCAATCCAGGCAGAATTTGTTTTGGACTGGTAAAGTTCTATGTATTTTTTTGTCAGCTCGTGATCAAGACCCGGAATGTTAAGATTTGTTTTTTTTGCTTCCGGGTAAATTTGTCCTTGGGCAACTTCTTCATTTTTGTTTTCTGCATTATTTTCTTTTTCCAAAAGCAGTTTTTCTTCTTCTTTTTCCTTTGCAGACATTTCCTGGATTTTAAATTCAATGGGGTCAAAGGAATCTGGCACTATGATTGAACCTGCGTCTGTAGAAGATGCTGTTAGCGCAAAGAGTAATGATGAAAAAATCAGGGGTGAAAAAATCAAAATGAAAATCTTTTTCACATCTTTTCACCAAAATAAATTCCAGCCCATTCCCATGTTCCGTGAAATTCTGGATCTGCCGGGAAGTTTACTTTTCTAAAGTAGAGATACCATGTGGACATGGTGTAGCTCCAGCCGGTGGTTTTTAAATATGCTTCTGTTGCAGATGAAGCCTTGTCCAAAGTTTCGCTGTAGCGGATTGTAGTTCCGTTCATAAAGTTGCCCATAGAAAAATCTTCTGGCAAAGCTGTTTCTTCACTGTCCTGCCGCCAGCTGATTGTAAAGAAATTTACTTTTGATCTGTAGCGGTCAAGGGCTGCCCAGTTGTAATTTTCCATAGACCGCTTAACCGAAGTTACAAGAGATGAAAGCGATGTGAAGGTCCAGCTTTTGGTTGAATTGTTAAAGTCAATAAGTTGCTTGGCTTCGCTGTAGGCATTTGGGTAACCTTTAATTGCGATTGTCTGGGCGTCACTTCGCTCCAGGAATTTTGTCAAAGTTTTTATGGCCTGATCCCACTGACCTTCATTTTCGTATTCCATGGCCAGGCGGTAAAGCATTTCTGTTTCGCTTACCTGGTCTGGAAAGCGGTTTATCATCTGGTTAAAGTAGTAAATTCTGTTTGCTGAATTTGTTGACAGTTGAATAAGATAATCGTAGCAAATGTAGTGAAGGGACTTTCCCTGCACAAGCAAGTCATTGTAATTGTTGATGATTCTTTCAAAATAATATTCAGCCATTGGTTTGGCATCATTTAAAAGATAAACGTATGCTGTCATCAAAAGCCAGTAGCTGTTGTAGTGGTCCTGGGGATGGTCTTCTACCCATTCAGTCAAAAAAAGTACAAGCGAGTCATAATCTTTTACGGTCAGCATGTTGCTTGCCATTCTGGAAACAAGGGCGTATCTGGTTTCTTCCGTAAGGTTTTCATTTAGAAGAATTTTTTCAAAATTCTTTTGCATGGCCTTGTATTCTTTGCTGGAAGAAGTAAGTGTGGCTTCTTTTTTGCCCGAAAAAATATTATCTATTAGGGAGCACGATGTAAAAAAAAGAGCAAAGCCTAAGGTAAAAAGGCAAATGCTCAAAAGTGCTGCTTTTTTTATTCCTTTAAACATAAAATCAATTTTAACAAAGCAATAACTTATTGGCAAGAAGTTACTTTTTAGTTATCTTTTAGGATGAATTGAGCAAAGAACTTTTAGAAAAGAGGTGCCCCCATGGAAGAAAAAAATCCTGGTAAAAAAATCAAAAGGAAATTTGTAAAAATCCCCCAGAAAAAAAAGGTTGTCCTTTTAAATTCTGCCCTGGTTTTAGGCATGCTGCTTCTGGCTGTGTCTTTTATGGCAATCGCATCTTATGCTGTTTTTGGCTACGTTTATTTTCCGCCTTTAGCATGCGCTCTTTTTCTTGTAGTAATTGTTCTTTTCTTTTTAGTTTTTGGTGTTTCTCAAAACGGTTTTCTTTTGTTCCTGGGAATTGATTTTTTGATAGGCGCCTGTCTTATGTTCTTCTATATACTCGGTCTTATTCCTTTAAAAATCTACCAGCTGTGGCCTCTGGTGGCAGTTGCTTCGGGCATATCAATTTTTTTAGTAGGACTTTACAAGTACCGGTCTCCTAAAAGCAAGTATGTTTTTCCGTCACTGGTGCTTTTGGCCATAGGAACATTGTTTTTTCTTTTTTCCGCAAGGATTATAAAAGTCACTTTTATTTCCTGGTTTTTAAAATTCTGGCCATTTTTTATTTTACTGGCCGGATTTGCCCTTATAGCGATTTTTGTCATCCAGCAAAAGAAAGAAGGCCTTTTTCCTTTGATGGTGGATGAAGATGAAAATAATCCTGATGATGATGTTTTTGACAGCCAGGTAACAGAAAATCTTTTAAAAAGAAATTCTTCAAATCAGGAAGAAAAATAAATTGGAAAATAAAAGAAAAAATAAATGTTTTTTTAAAAGAACTTTTTTGATTTTTCCTCTGTTTTTTATTTTGATTTTCCAGGGATTTTTGTTTGCCTGCAAAACAACAAAGGTCCAGCCTGAAGAAGAATACATTCCTGACGAAAGCGATTTTGTAAGCATCCCTGTTCCGGATTCAGCCAGGTTTTTTTTTGGGCCGCAAAATCAAAAGGCCCTTTCCCTGGTCGAAGAAGGTTCTGCGGAAAACATAAAAGCTGTTTTTTCACTCCTTCACAAAACAAATAGGGAAGATTACACAGAAAAGGAAAAAATCCTTTTGTATACCGCCAGTAAAATTTCCCAAATTGCATGGCCTTTAGAAGCAACTTCTTACGATGCCGGCGATTTTGAAAAGGACAATCCCTACTATGCTGCCATTCATTCTGCAGAAATGGGAATTTATGACACTTCAACCGGCAATACGGATTTTTTAACATACATTTTGCCTTCTCTTACAATTTTGACTGGCGGTTTGAAAGATGAATACATTTCACTTTCCCAAAGAGCCCTTGAATCATGCTTAAAAATGAATGAGGATTCTACTCTGGCAAATTATCTTTACGGCCGCCTGCTTTCCTCTTTAGGAAAAAATAAAGAAGCTCTTTCTTATTTTGATAAGGCTTTGACTTCTTCACCTTCGTGCCTAGAAATTATGAGTGCAAAAGCCATTTGTCTTTATGAAGAAAAGAATTTTGACCAGGCAGAAGAACTGGCAGAAAAAGTTTTATCTTTTCAAAAGCAAAATGCTGAAATGCTGAAAATTGTTGCCCAGGTCAGTTACCGGCGGGGCGACAAGGAAAAGGCCCTTTCTTACGTTTTGCGTGTTTTGGAATTGCAGAGTGAAAATTCAGAATACATTCTTTTTAGAATAAAACTTTTGCTGGACAATGAAGATTACATCCGCTCTTCCTCACTTCTTGACGCTTACGGCAGAGGTGATGACAAGGCCAAAGACTATCTTTTGCTAAGGGCCCGTCTTGCCCTGGAATGGAACAAAAATTCCAGCCTGGCTGCTAGCTACATAGGTCAGGCAGTTGAACTTTACCCTGAAGACACGGAAGTTTTGCTGCAGGCCGCAAAAATTGCATCTGCAAACAATTCTCTGGTTGGAAAAAGGACAGCCATCGACCTGGCAAGCGAAGTTCTGGCTTTTGAAAGTGACAATGTTGAAGCCATAGAAGTGTGCATTGCCGAAATGAAAAAGCAGGAAGCCTACAGTGACGCCTACGATTTAAGTAAAATCCTGGTGGAAGCAGAAAATGTGACTGACAGTCAGAAAAGAAGCCACATTTCTATTTGTCTTACCCTGGGCTACACAAAAGAAGCGCAGACTCTGGCCCAAAAACTTTATGAAGAAAATCCGGATGATGAAGAAAATTTAAAAAGTTACATAGAAATGCTTACGGGCACAAAGCAAAACAAAAAGGCCCTTGCTTTGATAAATTCCATTTTGGAAAAAGATGAAACAAAACAGGATATGAAAAGTTTTCTTTACTACCAGCGCAGTTTTCTTTCCAGCCAGGACTCTGCTGTTTCAGACTTGCGCTCTTCTCTGGCTGCCAATCCTAGAAACCGCGACACCCTCTACCGCCTTTACCAGATTTATTTTAACCAGGGCGAATACAAGCGCGCCCAGTATTATTTAAAACAGTTAGTCAGCCTGGAACCCACAAACACCACCTTTGCCCGCTTAAATGATAATCTGGAAAATATTTTAAAATGATTTTTTAGACCTGCCCTTAACTTCATAAAAAAATGCCGTCAATTATTTTTGACGGGGACTGAAAGTTTCTTCTTGTCATGTGTAAAAAATAATGTTAGATTATACTACTTAAAAAATATCGCAAGGAAGGAAAATATGTCTTTTTTATCCCTTTTTTTACAGGATGGTGCTAGCGCAGCTGCTGCTACCGCTACTGGCGGCGGTTTGGGAATGCTTATTCCCCTTATCCTTATCATTTTAATTATGTACTTTTTGATGATTCGTCCTCAAAACAAAAAGCAGAAGGAAACACAGAAAATGATTGATGCTCTTAAGAAGGGCGACAAGGTTATCACAATTGGTGGTATTCATGGTGTTGTTTCTGCTACAAAGGAAAATACAATCATCGTAAAAGTTGATGACGGTACAAAAATTGAATTTAACCGTACTGCAATTTCTACTGTTGTTACTGACAAGCCAGTTTCAGCTCCTGCAGAAGAAAAGAAGGGCCTCTTTGGTAAAAAGAAGGCTGCTAATTTAGCAAAGGAAATAAAAGAATCAGATAAAAAAGATTCAGCCGAAGAAAAAGCCGCTGAATCCGGAGACAAAAAAGATGAATAAAAGAAGTCGTCTTCTTATACTCATTATTGTACTGGCAGTATGTTTCGCATTCCTCTGGCCTTCTCTGGCCTGGTATGCAGGTACGCCAAAAGAAGCTAAGGCTTTGGCTTTAAGCTCACTTGAGTATATCAAAGATTATTCCAGCTCTCAGGCAACAAAAGAAGTTGCTGACTTAAAAGCTGCAGCAAAGGACACGTCTGCACTTGTTACAGATGATTTAAAATGGCTTGAAAAACTTGCAAAGGCAAATTTCAAGAATAAAAAGCAAAAGATGCCTTCTGAACTTACAATCAGGGACGCTCTTCTTTCTTTTGATTCTGAAGCAGAATTGAAAGATGCTGTAGAAAGCCGCTACCGTGAAAAGATTCTTAAAGACAAAAAGCATTACCAGAATTCTGTAAAGCTTGGTTTGGATTTGAACGGTGGTATGAGCGTAATTGTTAAGGCTGACCTTGATGCTGTTGTTGCAGGCAACGACTCAGAAACAACTGGTCTTGACGAAGCAACACTCCGCAGTGAAGCAATGGCTCAGGCTGTAGAAACTTTGACCAGCCGCATTGACCGCTTTGGTTTAAGTTCTCCAACAATCCGCCAGCAGGGTGATGATCACATCTACATTGAACTTCCTGGTTCTGCAGAAGCTGATCAAGTTAACTCTATCATCCAGGGACGTGGTATTTTGAACTTCCGTCTGGTGGACAATGAAGCAACAAATGCTTTCTATGAGGCATACAACGCAAACCCTGACGGCACATTCGATTCAACAGGCCGCCTTGTAGATCCTTCTATTATCCCTGATGACTGTGAAGTTTTCGGTTACTACATTACTGATGATTACGGTCTTGACCAGAGAACAGGTTACCTTGTTGTTAAAAAAGAAATTGCCCTTGAAGGAAAGTACATTCAGTCAGCAACAATCGGTACAGAAGAATATTCTAACCGCCCTACTGTAAACTTTACTTTGAGTGAAGAAGGTGCAAAGATTTTTGGTGACTTTACAAGCGCCCACACTGGTGAAAACCTGGCAATTGTAAGTGACAACAAAATTAAGTCTAACGCAACAATCCGCGACGCTATTACAGGCGGTCAGGTTCAGATTTCAGGATTTAATGCAACTGAAGCCCAGAACCTTCGCAAGGTTTTGCAGACAGCATGGCTTGATGTGCCTCTTACTGTAGAAAGTCAGCAGGTTATTGGTGCATCTTTGGGACAGACAGCTATCCGTCAGGGTATTCTTGCCATTGCAGTTGGTCTTGCCCTTATCATGCTCTTTATGATTATCTGGTACAAGGGTGCCGGTATTCATGCATGTATCGCTCAGATTTTAAACCTTTACATAATGTTCTCTATTTTGAGTGCCTTGAATTTGACAATCACCCTTCCAATGATTGCTGGTATGATTCTTACAATCGGTATGGCAGTTGATGCTAACGTAATCATTTTTGAACGCATCAAGGAAGAAAGGGAATTGGGCAAAGACAGAGCCAGCTCAATTGAAGCAGGTTTTGCTAATGCCTTGTGGTCAATTCTTGACTCAAACATCACAACATTCATTGCAGCCATCTTTATGTCAGGTCTTGGTTCAGGTTCTATCCAGGGATTTGCATACAGCCTTGCAATCGGTGTTGTTTCAACATTGTTTACAGGTCTCTTTGTTTCAAGACTTTTCTTTGACTTCTACACACAGACATGTCACAAGAAAAATATCAGTATCAGCTGGAGGATAAAATAATGAAGACAGTTAGAAAATTTTCAAAACTTTTCCTGCCAGCATGGATTTTTAGTGGACTGATAATTTGTGCTGGAATTGCAGGACTTTTTGTTAAGGGAATAAACTTTGGTATTGATTTCAGACCAGGTCTTATTGAAGAAGTTCGCATTGCAGAACCTGCTCTTGAAGTAACTTATGACGGAACAGCTACTGTTAGCGTAGACATTTCTGCTACAGAACTTGATCTTATTGTCAGCGGTACTGGTGCAGAAAACGAAACATACAAGTATCTTTTCAGTCAGTATCAGACGGTGCAGGCTGTAGCTGATGCAATGAATGAAGTTGAAGGCGTTAACGTTAATGTTAAGGCAAATGCTTCAAGCAACTCTTATGGTTTGTATTTGAACTCTGCTGTTGCTTCAAAGTTGACATCTGACACACCATTCCTTATTTACGTACCGGAAGAAGATGACAGCGTAACTGTAGATTCTATTCGCGAAACTGTAGCTTCTGTAGAAGGAGTTCAGGTAAAGGAAATGGGAACAGAAGACAGCCGCTCTTTCCAGATAAGGGCCCAGCTGAATTCAAAAGATGAAAATTCCGGCAAGGGTGAAAATGAAATTCTTAAGGAACAGATTCTTGAATCTTTGCAGAATAAGTTTGGCAAGGACAGCGTAGCAGTTGTAAAGACTGACTTTGTTGGTTCTTCAATGTCAAGTTCTACTGCAGTCAAGACAATTGTTCTTACGCTTTGCACAATCCTCTTGATTTGGCTGTATGCTGCAATCCGTTTCCACTGGGACTTTGCCCTTGGTGCTGTTATTGCTTTGCTGCATGACTGCTTTATCATGTTCACATTCATTTCATGGTTCCAGATTGAATTCAGCACAACAACGCTGGCTGCTATTCTTACAATTTTGGGTTATTCAATTAACGCAACAGTTGTTATTTTGGACCGTGTAAGACACAACTTGAAAGCTATAAAGACAAATGACTTTAACGTTATTTTGGACACATCTCTTTCAGAAACAATGTCAAGGTCTATCATCACAACAATTACAACTATGTTTGCTTCTATTTCTTTGCTTGTGTTTACAACTGGAAGCATTCATGACTTTGCAATTGTTTTGACAATCGGTCTGGTTTCTGGATGTTATTCATCAATCCTTATCAGCTCTGGATTTATTTCTTTTGTAAGACGCAAGTGGCAGGGCGGCGAATACGCTAACCATGTGCGCCCAAGAAAGGTAAAGACTGTTGCTAAAAAGACTGATGCAGATTTGGAAGCTTAAGGGAGTCTCTAAAAATTGCAATTTTTAGAGACAACTTTGAAAATGCGACATTTTAAGTCTTTGTATTTCAAAGACTTAAAATTCGAGAGGTATCCCTAAAAAAGCTTTGAAAATGATTTCTTAGGGATACCCTTAAGTTTGGCAGATGTTAAAAGGCTTACAGGGCGGGCGAGTTTTTGCTGACAGATGGTGAAAGGACTTCAGCATGACAGCGGGCTTGACGTCTGGTTTGCTTTACATGTGCTTAAAAATATATCCACCGGGTAAAATGCCAGGTGGATATTTTGTTTTAAATTGACTATAATTTTTTTTATGCAAGTGATTAAGGCTGATGTTTTGGGCTATTGTTTTGGAGTAAGGAGGGCTGTAGAAGCGGCGGAAGAGGCTCTTTTAAAAAATGACGGTAAGAGTCTTTATTCTTTGGGGCCCCTTATTCACAATCCCTGTGTTTTGGATTATTTGCAGAAAAAGGGCCTTAAAATTCTTTGTGAAAATGAAATTGATTCTTTGACGCC
>CAVCWN010000107.1:0-5977 GCA_963605975.1 Desulfovibrionaceae bacterium
GCTTTCGTAAACAGGGCTCCCTTTGGAAACTGACACTGCTTTCGTAAACAAGGCGCCTTTTGGAAACTGACACTGCTTTCGTAAACAGTCCCGCTTTCGAAAACGTCCACATCATTTCGTAAACAGACACAAACCTAATCATCTCCAAAAATATTTTTAAAATTCTTTTCAAAAATAAAAAAGACATCATCCGCTTTTTCTTTTGCCACATTTCTTAAAGAAAAAAAAACGTCATAAACATTTTTTATGTCAGATCTTTTTGTAAAAGGTTCTCCCTTCAGCGTCATGAAAGGAGCGTCGGTTTCAAGCAAAAGTCTTTCAAGCGGCAATTCTTTTACACATGCAATGGATTTTTTACTTTTTCTTTGCAAAGCCTTGCCAAAAGAAAAATAAGCATTTATTCCTTTTTTTAAAATTGACTCTGCTTCAAAGGGACCAAATGCAAATCCGTGAAAAAGGACAGAAGGAACATTTTTCAACAAAGAAGCATATCCATAAATTTTTTCAAGAGCTTTTCTATTGTGAATAACTAAGGGCTTTTTATATTTTATTGCACAATCAAGACAAAAAGCAAAAGCTTCATCCTGCTCTTTTAAATTACTTTTAAAATCATCATTAAAAAAATCAAATCCACATTCACCAATTGCAGCAATTTTATTTTTTTCAAGCAAGTCTAAAAGAAAAATTTGATTTTCTTTTTGAAAGGGATTTTTCATCTGGGGGTGCAGGCCAAAGCACAATTTAACTTTAGAAGGAAGGACAGAAAGAAGTTTTTCACTTTCCAGAAATTCACTTTTGGAATGGCAGCAGGCAGCTCCATATAAAAAATTTTCACTTCCTTCATTTTTTAATGTCTGCAAAAAATGAAAATGGGCATCTATATAATTTTTTTCTGTCATAAAATCATCCTTCAAATCCTTTTCAAATCACCATAAAAAAATACTAAATATAAAACCTCTGCTTCCGAAAATATAAGTATGAGCGTCAACAAAGATATGCTCAGCTATCAATTTTTTTATAGCAAAATCTTCCATAATATTTTTCGCAAAATGGAAGTCTGCAAAATTTCCAGGCTGCCAGGCAAGCGATATTTTTAAAGGAGATAATCATGGGAAGCTACACATTAAAAAGTATTGGAAAATCAGGTGACTATATGACAATCATCCGCGAAATGGATGACGGCTATGTAGTACGCATTGTGCGCGATAAAGACGGATACACAGATGTTACAACGGATTACATTTCCAAAACACTTTTCGATTCTTGTGTAAGAACAGGTTACCTTACAAAAATTGAAGAAGTGGCAAGACTGGCAGTCAACGCTTAAAAACTGCCCATCACATTTTCATCAATTAATTTTATAGCAGCATTTAATCTGGCTTCCTTATCATTCACTTGAGGGAGCCAGTTTATTTTTACCCCCTTCCTTTCCATTCCACGAAACCAAGTAACTTGCCTTTTTGAAAACTGACATATTGCATGGTAAAGTTCTTCCTTCATAACAGAAAAAGTTTTTTTACCTTCAAGGTATTCGCTTATATACCTGTATTCAAGGCCCAGCTTTTCAAGTCTTTCCCATGAATAACCGCTTTGATGCAAGGCCATTACTTCTTCCGTCATTCCTAAAGAAAAGCGCTCTTCCAGACGGATGCGGATATTTTTTAAAAGTTCGTCGCGGGGAATATTTGTACCTAAAACAAAAGGCGTCACTTTTGGAATATTAATTTTTTCTTTTTCACACTTTACCCTTTCTTCATCCTGCATGAATAAAGCAATTTCTATTGCACGGATTGTCCTGTCCCGCAAAAGCAAGTCACTTTTGTTATGAAGGTCAGGCTTTATCTTTAACAAAATTTCATCCAGTTCTTCCAGGGATTTTTCTTCAAGCTCTTTTCTAAGCCCAGCATTTTCAGGCACTTCCACAAAATTGTATTCCCTGCAAATGGAATCAATATACATTCCTGTTCCGCCAACTACAAAAGGCATTTTTCCTTTGCTTTCAAAATCATTAAAAAGCTGGTAAAAGGCGCTTTGAAAATTGTAAACGTTAAATTCACTGTCAAGAGTAGTTTCATCAATAAGGTGATATGGAATTTTAAAAGGCCTTTCACTCCCGTCAGCGTTTTTTACCACCCCTGAATATTCATCAATATCTTTCCCGCTGCCTAAGTCCAGACCGCGGTACACTTGACGGCTGTCCGCAGAAATAATGTCCCAGCCATATTTTAAAGCAAGAGAAACTCCTAAAGATGTTTTTCCAGCCGCAGTAGGCCCTAATAAAATTACAGTATTATATTTATTCAACTTTTCCATCGCCAGAAAAAACCCTGCAAATTGCGCACTTAAGATATTCACTTTTTGGATAGCCCAGCAAAACAGGGTGGTCACTTGAGGCACCGCGCTTTTGCAAAACCTGAACCATTTTTTTACTGTCACGGGCAGCGTGCATCAGCATGTCATAAAAAATATTTGAATCAAAATAATGAGAGCAGGAGCATGTCAAAAGAATGCCTCCGTCATTTAAAAGCTTCATCGCCATAAGGTTAATTTCTTTGTAACCGCCATAAGCCTTTTTTATTGTCTTTGCACTTTTTGTAAAGGCTGGAGGATCCAAAACAATCACATCGAATTTTTCTCCAGATTTTTCGTATTGCCTGAGCAAGTCAAAAACATCAGCGCGCAGAGCCTTCATCTTTTTTTCATAGCCGTTGATTTTTATATTATTGTTTACCATATCAACAGCTTCCTGGGAAATATCAACAGAAATAACTTCCTTTGCCCCGCCCTTCACAGCATTCAAGCCGAAAGCACCTGTATGGGTAAAAGTGTCCAAGACCCTCTTTGAATGAACATACCGTCTAAGTTCTACCCGATTACACTTTTGGTCAAGAAAGTATCCGGTCTTTTGGCCGGACACAATATCAACATCCAAAAAAATTCCCTTTTCGCAAATTCGAACAATATTTTTCCCAACATTTCCAATCCAAGTTGACACTAGAGGCAGACCTTCTTTTTCTCTGGAAGCATCATCCGAGCGTTCATAAATGGCTATTGGATTACAGTATTTTTTTAAAGCAGTAAGAATTTCATCTCTAAACACTTCTGTCGCCATGGCAAGAAATTGCACAACAAGGTAAGCATTTCTTTTTGTACCATCCCATTCCACATAACGGTCAACAATCAGTCCCGGTAGAAAGTCCGCTTCTGCAAAAGCAATTCTTATGCTTTCATCATCAGAAAAATCCTGCCGCCTAAGATTCACCGCATTGTAAACAATTTTATCCCAATAAGCGTAAGTGTCTTCCATAATGTCACAGGCTTTTAGCGAATGACTTAAAAATCTGATCGTAATTTTTGACTTACGGTTTATAACTCCGCAGCCTAAAAATCTTCCTGCAAAAGTAAAAACGTCAACAAGAGCCCCATCTTTTACATTGCAATCTTCCAAAGTTGAAGTTTGTATCTTTTTATCTTCGCCAGTATAGCGGACAGAAGAAATTTCATTAAAATAAACCCAAGGGTAACCCTGTAAAATTTCTCTTTCTTCTTTGTCATTCAAAAAAATTCTTGCATAAAGTAACATAAATCGCCTTCCTAAATTTCGCCGTCCAAAGAAAGCCTTAAATCTTCCCAGGCAGCCTGTATTTTATTTTTTGTTTCTACATTCACATTTTTTAATGGAATAATAAAACTCTTGTTTTCACTGTCACTTTCGCCATAAAGCAGTCTTTTGCTTTTAGAAGGAATTTTTTCCCCGGTGAAAGAATCAACTACAATAATTTGGAAAAGGTCACCGGCAGACTTTTCAAATTCATAGTTTGCAAATTGATTAAAGGAAAGTGTCATGTAAAGGAAATCGTCTTTTATAAAAAGATTTATTCTTTTTACAAAATCCTCACTGTCTTTTTCGTAGACTTCTATTTTGCCTTCATCATCGCTTTTGTAAACTTCATAAATAAAATTGTCATCACAAAAAGTCATTTCTCCATTTTCAATAGAATAAAGGGCCACAGGCAATTCTATTTCTTTAAGGGCATAGGCCTTGCTTACCAGAAAAAGCACATTAGAAGAATTGGCACCTATTTCAAGATTATCTTTTTCGCCGTCAACTTTATTTTTTTCTGCAGGACCTTTGCATGACAAAAAGCTGAAGGCAGAAAAAATAAAAAGCAAAAAGGAAAAAAACTTTACTTTTACAAAACTGATTTTCATTAGATTAATATAGAACAAATTCGCACATTAAAAAAGTGGGTGTAAAAAAAAATGCGCCTAGCCGCGATGGTAGTGGGCACGAAGTGCGTGCGAAACGAAGTGGAGCACTGGAGCAAAGCGGAACCACGGACAGCGCGTAAAAGGAAAGGCGGTATGCTTCAAATAAAAAAATCCAAACAGAAAAAAAATTTCCATAACTCATTTTTAATTTTGCAATGTAGAAAAAAGTGTGTTATAATAAAGACGTTGTTTAGAACTTAAGGGTCGCCCTGAAGAAATGTGAATTCGAAGTTTACTAAAATCACAAAAACTAAGCACAAGCAGGATATAAAAAATGACAAGAGAAGTTACAAATGTTTTAAGCACAGGCCTTGACATCTACAACTGCATAATCTGCATTTTCATGATTATTTCAAGTGCAGCCACAATCAAGCAAAGAAAAGCTTCCATATACTTTATTTTAGTTTGTCTCTCTGTCATAATTTTTAACATTTCGGATATGTCAAACTGGACATGCGAAGGCTTAAATCCCGCCTGGCACGTACCGGCCCTCCACATCCTGACATTCGTTTTTTATTTAGTCATACCATTTCCATTTTTATTTTTAACGCTTTATGTTGAAGAATATTTAAAACCCCACAAGGTAAACAAATGGATTTTTAAATCATGCGTAATATTTTCATGCATCTACACAGTCGGAGTTATCATTTCTCCATTCACAGGATTTTACTATAAAATTACCCCTGACAACTTTTACCATAGGGGCACCTTCAATTACATAACAACAATTTTCTTTGCCATCTTCTACATTTTAAATGTAGTAGAAATTCTTTACAACGCAAAATACTTTTCAAAGAAAGCATTATTTTCATTCCTTTCATTTTCATTTTTCCCCATTTTAACACACATCATCCAGATAAACTCTTACGGATTAAGCCTTTCCAACGCAGGAATGACCATTTCCATACTTTTAATCTTTATGAATTCCCACAGGGATCTGGAAGAAAAATATTTAAGATCCGAAAGAGAAGTTGAAGAAAACGAAAGAAAATTAATAGAATTCCAGGAACACACCATCAACAGCCTGGCAGACTTAGTAGAATACCGGGACACGCAGACAGGCTACCACGCAAAACGCACAAGCATTTACGTATACATCCTGGCCCACCAGTTAGTAAAAGACAATTACTACACTGACATTTTAACAGAAGAATACATCACAAAAATGGTCAAATCCGCCCCAATGCACGACGTAGGAAAAATTGTCATCAGCGACGCCATTTTAACAAAGCCGGCCCCACTCACAAGGGAAGAATACGAAATCATTAAAACCCACACCACAGAAGGCGCCCGCATTTTAAAAAACATCATAGGCTTTACCGGCGACCAGGAATACATCAGAATCTCAGTAGCAATGGCCCAAAGCCACCACGAACGCTGGGACGGCAGCGGTTACCCACGCGGTTTAAAAGAAAAAGAAATCCCTCTCTGCGCCAGAATCATGGCAGTAGCAGACGTATTCGACGCCTTGGTTTTCCAGCGCACCTACAAAGAAGCCCTGCCCGCCCCCGAAGCCTTCGCCATTTTGCAAAACGAAGCCGGCAGCCACTTCGAGCCCCTTTTAATCACCGAATTTTTAAAAGCCCGCGAAGAACTCCTCCGCATCATCACCACCTACCGCGACTAATTTTTTCTCTTTTTTTTATTTTGAAGCATCCCGCCTTTTGTTAAACGGCCCTTGCAGCCTTCGCTAACGCTCATCACC
>CAVCWN010000108.1:0-3263 GCA_963605975.1 Desulfovibrionaceae bacterium
GTTAGAAGCAACATTCGCAAATTCCGTGCTCACTGAACCAGGGCAAAGGGCAGTCACATTGATTCCATATTTTTTTAATTCAGCCCTCAGTGCGCACGAAAAATTTAAAACATAAGCTTTGCTTGCTGCGTAAACTGCAAAGTTTCCCAAAGGCGCCCATGCCGCAAGACTTGCAGTATTTATGATGCGGGAATTTTTTTTCATGTACTTCAATGCGTAACCCGTAATGCCAGTGAGCGAAGTGCAATTTAAATCAACCATTTGCATTTCTCGCTTTGTTAAAGTGTCAGCAAATTCTCCGTAAGTTCCAAAGCCCGCATTGTTAACCAAAACCATAATTTGCAATCCAGAAGTGTAAGGATCATTTCCCAGCTGGTCACGTTCATGCGCATTTAAAAAAAGTTTACGCATCTCTTCCGCGCCTTCCTGACCGGAAATGTCTTTTGCAAAAATCCGCGTCATTGGATACAAATTTTCTTCAAGAGAAAATTTTTTCTGGTAAGCTTTTGCGTCCTCGCTAATAAGGGCCGCGCTTTCATTTAAACGGTCAGCTCGTCTTGCGATCAGCCAGATTTCATCGCTTGAAAAATCCGTCTTGCCCTTTCTTTTAAAGTCCGCACTTTCTTCGGCCAGTTGCCGCGCAAAAGAAAGTCCCAGCCCGCTTGAAGCCCCAGTTACAACAATAATTTTTTTCATGCCAAAATTATATTCCATTGCCCTGCAAAAATAAATAGAATTTTTTTGTCAATTTTTTTTCTGGAGATGCCGCCTTTCCTAACGGCTTTTAGCTTGAAACTTCGCACTTCCTGCTCGTTGCAGGTACGTGGCTCCGCTTGCGCTCCGTTCTTTTTTGAAAGTACCTTTCAAAAAAGAAGCCCTTCGATCCCACTACAATCCGACTAGTGCTAAAAAATAATCCATACATCTTTTTAAAGAAGAATGAAAATTGAAAAATTTCCTTTTTAAATCTTGTAGTAGACAAAATCTTCCTTTATGATAGTAGGATATGAAACTTCTTAGAAATTTTCTTCTTCCACTTTTTTTACTTTCAATATTTTCTTCGTGCAAGGAAAAAGAAAATATAGCAGCCGGCAGAAAAAAAATAGGCGTCCAACTTTTTACAATAGAAAAACAAATTGCTGCCATAAAAAATTTTGAAAAAAACTTTTCACTTGAAGAAAAAATATCTCAACTTTTTTTAGTAAACATAAATGGATCAAAAAATTTTCATCCTCATGAAGAATACCATGGCAGGCCATTAATTCCCGGTTCATACATTTTTTTCTCCTACAATTTGCAGAACAATGCGAAAGGCGTAATTGATTTTACAGACAGCATTACAAATTACTGTAAAGAAAATAATTATATTCCTCCATTTTTGTGCATTGACCAAGAAGGCGGCAGCGTTAACCGCTTAAAAAAATTAACCTCTCCTCTTCCTTCACATCAGGAAGTTGCAAAAAAATTAAATCCAAAAGAAGCGTATGAACTTTACTCCCTACAGGCTGGGCAAATGAAAGCATTAGGTTTTCACATGAACTTGTCCCCAGTCGCAGAAGCTTCAAATGAATACAATAAAGATTTTCTAGAAGAAAGAAGTTTTGGTTCCATTCAAAATACAGTCACTTATTCAAAAAAACACATTGACGCTTATCAAGACAAGGGCATTTCCTGCGTTATAAAACATTTTCCCGGCAACACAAACACGGACCCCCACATTGGCCTGCCGGTTTTTCAAATAGAAAAATCCTGCTTTGAAGAAAATTTTTTATTTCCATTCAAAAGCATTTTTGAATCAAAAGCAGATGCTGTTCTTTTGTCCCATGCCATAATTCCCCTCTACGATGAAAATCCCGCAGACTTAAGTTCTTTTTGGATAGAAGAAGTTTTAAAAAAAGATTTAAATTTTTCCGGCCTCACTATGAGCGATGATCTTTTGATGGGGGCTTTAAGCAAAAACGGTTTTCCTCCGGAAAAAGCAATCATCATGGCACTTGATTCCGGCATAGATTTAATCATGCTTAGTCAGACAAATTTTTCTTCCCTTTTAGAAATCATTCTTTTAAAAGCAAAAGAAGATACTGCCTTTCTTGAAAAAATTAATAAAAGTTTTTTAAGAATCATAAGATACAAAATAAAAATCGGTTTACTGTCTTTTGTTCAAAATGATGACGCAAGCCTTTCTTTAAAAGCAAATTACGAATTAAATGATGATGACGCTTTTGAAAAATTTTCCATGTACAAAAATCAGGGGGAAAAATTTTATTTGGAGCATTTTGTAAATGAAAAAAAATAAAAAAAATAAAGTAACTGGCCTTGAAGCATTCGAAGAATACTATTCATTTCTTTACGGTGAGCGCTGGCCGCTATTAAAAGAAGCACTCAAAAAAGAAAACCTTTATGTGAAATTTCTTCATGAAGGAAATGCTCTTTCTTTAAATAGTGAAAATGATTTTTCCCCATGCCAGCCTTATTTTTTAGACCCGGCATCTCTTGTTTCAGGCCTTTGCCTCCCTTTGGACAATGCCACTTCTGTCTTAGATTTGTGCGCGGCTCCCGGCGGAAAATCTTTAGTGGTTGCCTCCTGCCTTCAGGAAAATGCCAGTCTTACTTCCAACGAGCGTTCCCCGGAAAGAAAAAATCGTCTTTCAAAAGTTGTATCATCCTGCCTGCCATTTGCTCTTTCCCAAAAAGTGAAAGTCACATGTTCAGACGGGGCCCTCTGGTGCAAAAAAGAAAATCTTTCTTTTGATTCAATTCTTTTAGATGCCCCATGCTCTTCAGAACGCCATGTTTTAAAAAGTGAAAAATATTTAAAAGACTGGACACCAAACCGTGTAAAGACAATGCACATGGAACAGTGGGCCCTTCTTTCAAGTGCCTTTAGAATTTTAAAAGATGGCGGCTACCTTCTTTATTCAACATGTGCACTTTCCAAAGAAGAAAATGACGGCATAATCGGCCGCCTCTTAAAAAAATTTGATAATGCCCGATTGCTTCCATACCAAGCCATAAAATCAACATTCGAAAAAAATCTTTCTAAAGTCCAGAATATTGTTTTTACCGCCCAGGCAACTTCCTCAACCGATGACGATTTTTCTTTGGAAGAGGGCGCCCCAGCTTCTTTAAATGAGCAAGTCTATTCGAAAGAAACTTATCTTCCATCAAAAGATGATTCGATAGCCTCTTTAAATGCACTTCAGTCTTCAAAAGGAGCTTCACTTCTTTCTCCAAACAAATCGCCCGCTTTTCCAGACAGCGCC
>CAVCWN010000109.1:0-2598 GCA_963605975.1 Desulfovibrionaceae bacterium
CCGCTCGGTCGTCCCGCAAGCGGGCCGACTGCTTCGCATTGCTACAGGGCGGACTAAGCCGCCTTTTGTTGACGGCCAGATTTTTCAAAAAAGTGCTGCCTGGTGTTTACGAATTGCGCCTTTCGTAAACAATGACCGTCCCCTTTACGAATTGCGTCTTTCGTAAACAGCCCCACTTCCTTTACGAATTGCGCCTTTCGTAAACAGTGGCCGCCCCCTTTACGAATTGCGTTTTTTCCTTCCACAAAGCCCCTTTCAATATTTGACAGCGGATAGATTTTTGCGTATTATTTCAAGCATGGCAAAAGAGAATTTTTTCTTGAATTTATTCGCGTCTATTTTTGGCAGTAAAGATCCTGAAGCAGCAAAAAAGCGCCTTTTAAAAAATATTTCAAAGACTCTTTCAAAATCCAAATTTCACTTTTACAAATTTGCCAGTCACGAAATAGACCCCTCTTTTGCAAAATATTTTTACGAAATTTACAAAGTCATTTCGCCTGCCCAAGTCATGTTTGAAAGCACAAGTCCAAATGCTTTAAAAAACATTGTTCTCAATTCCGCAATGACGGACCAGCAAAAAGAACTTGCAGATTCTTTTACAAAAGAAAATCTTTTAAAAGAAGCCCAGGGCAAAAAAGTCGAAGAATACGTTGAAGAAGTTTACAACCGCCTTCAAAATTTGACGGCCCAGTTTAGTGAAGAAAAAATAATAAAAATCGACACGCTTTACACAAAACTGATTCTTTTTAAAAATTTCATTCAG
This sequence comes from Desulfovibrionaceae bacterium, assembly GCA_963605975.1. Classification (GTDB taxonomy): domain Bacteria; phylum Spirochaetota; class Spirochaetia; order Treponematales; family Treponemataceae; genus Treponema_D. Next base: position 764 of record CAVCWN010000109.1, read on the forward strand.
TTTGATTATTATTTTATGTTAAAGAAATTTGACGCTTCCTTAAGGGAAAGAAATTTTACTTCAACCCCAAGATTTCAATCCATCAACGGAACTTACATCCTTGAGGACATAAAAAATTTTATTTCTGTTGCATGGCCCCTTCCTTTGGACTGGGACTGGGAAGACATGTTCAAGCTGGTAAAATCCATCAAAGGAGTTGAACCTCTTGCTTACGGAACATGGAAAAAAATCTTAAACAGAATTAAAAACTTGCGGGACAAAGAAGCCCTTGAAATGATGATCCAGCTTATTTCAGAAGATCCCTCTTACAAGGCAACTTTTCCTGCAGAAGAATATCACATTGGTGATGACTATTTTTCTTCATTAAACAAACAGGTGGATGAAGCCGTTGAAGAAATAAAAAAGAAACAGGCCGCAAATAAAGTTGAAGGAATTGCTTCACAAATTTTTGGTGAAGGTGCCGTTACACATTTAAAATATTATACAGTAAACGAATCAGATATTTTTGAAAGAAAAAATCTTGGTTCATACATGTACTGTGAACCTTTGGGCTACGTAAAAACATTTTTGCTCAATTACGTAAAAAAAGAAATTCGCGAACTGTCAGACATTATTCTTGTGCGCGGTGACTGGTCTAATCCGCAGGTGTCAAAACCGATGAGCGAATCATACCACCAGCTTTTGGAAATTTCAGAAAAAATTACCCAGTTGGATGAAGGCCTTAGCGAACACAGCAACTTGGGAATGAAATTAAAGACTCTTTTGCCACGCTCAGAGCGCGACAGGGAATCTAGAAATATTATTCAAACAACATTGCGCGACATCAACAACGCTGCTGCAACAATGATTATGAGGACAAACCAGCATTTAATCACCTATGCAAGAAATTTAAAAATGGCTCTGGAAGATTTAGTCAAATATCCAAAGAGCGAACTTGTTTTAAACTGGCGCGACCTTGATAAATTTGCAGAAGGAAATTTAAAAAGAATGTGCGTGGATGCTTACAAAAAAATTTATCTTTTAGTACAGCTTTTGCAGAATTTCCCTGTTCAAATTGACGAAGGCTAAAAGAAAATTTTAAGGACAAAAAAATGACTTGCACCTGTAGCCTTAGGGTACGCTCTTACGAATGTGACAGTTACAATCACGTGAACAATGCAAACTATTTAAATTATCTTGAATACGGCCGCCTGGAATTTTTAAGGCAAGTCGGTTTCAATTACAAAAAATTTGTCGCAGCCGGCTACTACATTTATGTTACCCACGTAGACATTTTTTACAAAGCGTCTGCCCTCTTAGACGACACTCTTTTTATAGACACAACTCCTGTAAAAATGGGCGCTGTCCGTGGCGTTTTCCACCAGGTGATTCGAAAAGAAGACGGCACCATCTGTTCCACGGCAGACGTTACCTGGGCCTGCGTAAACAAAGACGGTCTGCCCTGCCGAGTCCCAGCCGACCATTTAGTTCCAGGTCTTATCCCCGAAGAAAAAGACGCAGACAAAATAAATCCCAAGCACAGATTTTAAATTTTAAAAGCATACTCTCTTTCGTTAAACGGCCCTTGCGTGGCTCGGCTATTCGCCTCGGTGCTTCGCACTTTGCCTTCGGCAATTTAGTTTAGGAAAGGGACATAACTTTAATAAAGCAGTTGCGACAGGATGTCGCGTTCTTTAAAACAACCCGCAAGAATTGCATGGCAATTCTTGCCCGACACGATGTCGTAGCCGGCTAGGTGGATTTTGTAGACAAAAGCTTCATTCGTAAAGCACTTGCGACAAGGATGTCGCGTTCTTTAAAACAACCCGCAAGAATTGCATGGCAATTCTTGCCCG
>CAVCWN010000110.1:0-3959 GCA_963605975.1 Desulfovibrionaceae bacterium
GCGCCCTGTTTACGAAAGCAGTGCTTCTGCTACGAACAGCACCGGTTTAGGAAAGCAATGTCTCTTCTCCAAACAGTGCCGCTTTAGGAAAGCAATGTCTCTTCTCGGAACAGTGCTGCTTTAGGAAAGCAATATCTCTTCTCCAAACAGTGCTGCTTTAGGAAAGCAATATCTCTTCTCCGAACTTCCCCCGCTTTAGAAAACAAACACTGCTTCTCCAAACAGTGCTGCTTTAGAAAACAACCACTCCTTCTCCGAACACCGCCCCCAGTTTACGAAATAAACAAAAGTCTGGAAAAGTACAAAATTTTTTTTAATACGCACAAGTCCCATCAAAATTCGGGGCGCCTCAATCCACCATCTTCCCAAAAAGAAAGTCCCTACTCCCTAAAAGTAATCTTTCCCGTTTTAGCGTCCATGCTTTCCACAATGGCCAAAGATTCCAGTTGTATGCCCATGTCGCGGATAATTTTTCCACCTTCCTGAAATCCCTTTTCAATAGCAATGCCAATTCCTGCCACGGTGGCGCCAGCCTGTTTAACAATTTGAGTCAATCCAATCAGGGCCGAACCCCTTGCCAAAAAATCGTCTATAATTAAAACCTTGTCGTCTTTAGAAAGGTAGCGCTTGGAAACAAAAACGTGATTCGTGCACTTGTGGGTAAAAGATTCAACATCCGCCTGGTACTTGTCGCCGTCCACATTTACGCTTTGACTTTTTTTTGCAAACAAAACAGGCACTCCAAAATAGCGGGCAACAATGCAGGCAATTCCAATACCGCTTGCCTCTATAGTCAAAATTTTTGTCACTTCCTTGCCGGCAAAACGCCTTTTAAATTCCTTACCCATTTCCTCCAGCAAAGAAATATCAATCTGGTGGTTCAAAAAACTGTCCACCTTTAAAACATTTCCCTCTTTAACAACACCGTCTTTGCAAATCCTTTCTTCCAGAAAATTCATTTTCGCACCTTCGCTTAAAATTCAATATATCATTTTATCAAAATTTTTTTTACTTGAAAATATTTTTTTCTTTTTTTTATGAAGCATCCCGCCTGACGTTAACGGCCCTTTCGCCACTTGCTGCGCGCGGTCCGCAACTGCATATTTAAATTTTTTTGCAGTCGATAAAAAAAACTGCGACAGGAGGTCGTAGCCTGGCTACAGGACCGGCTATGCCCTTTGTGAAAAGTGATATTTTTTAGTAAAACAACTAGCCCTGGCTTCGCCGTCGCTCATCATACGGCCGGCTGGGCGCATTTTGTAAAGAAATAATTTATTCGTAAAGCAGACTTTTCTTTCAATTTAATGACGATTTTCCTTTTTTTTGTGATACAATTATGCTGGTTAATTTTTCAGGATTGTAACTTTTGCAGGAGGTAGAAGATGCAGGAAAAAGTTGCTGAAATTTACAATACGTTATCTCTTTCTGCTCAAGAAGAAGTTTATGATTTTATGATGTATCTTGCTCAGAAGCAGGAAAAATCATCTTTTGATATACAAGAAAGATCTAAAAAAGAAAAGAAAATAAAAGCCCTGTCAGAATTTGGTGCCAGTATGAAAGAAGCATGGAAAGCCGAGGATGGTCTTGAATATCAAAATAAGTTAAGAGAGGAAAGGAATCTTGTCTAAAAGAATATTTGTAGATACAAATCCCTTAATATATTTACTTTCCAGACAGGAACCTTATTAGAGCAAAATATCAAAATATAAAATTGGCAGATGCGTTACAATTGGCTTCAAGCATAGATTGTAAATGTGATCTTTTCTTCACGAATGATAAACAACTAAGACAGGTAACGGAAATAAAAGTTTTGTATTTAGGTGATTTGTAGAAATATCAAGTCAGTTCTAAAAAAATTATTTTCGATTCCCCCAATTTTCTTATTCCTTTAACAATTGCCTATTCACAAAATTTTAAGTAATATCTTTGCAAAGGGCGCTAAAAAAAAGCCTATTTTAAATTCAGGAGTTTTTATGGCAAAGGTTGTTGACTACAAAAATGCTGGTGTTGATGTTAACGAGGGCTACAAGGCTGTGGACAAATATAAAAAGCAGTCTGAAATGGCCCGCATTCCTGGTCAGTTGACGGAACTTGGAGCTTTTAACGGTATGTTCCAGGTGCCAAAGGGATTTAAAGAACCTGTTATGGTTAGCGGAACTGACGGTGTTGGTACAAAACTGGATATTGCCTTTAAGCTGAAAAAATATGACACAGTTGGAATTGACTGTGTTGCAATGAGTGTAAATGACATTTTGTGTTCCGGGGTAAAGACTAACTTTTTCCTGGACTATATTGCATGCGGTAAACTGGATGCTAATGTTGCAGCTGAACTGGTTAAGGGTGTAACAGACGGCTGCATCGAAGCAGGCTGCGCTTTGCTGGGCGGTGAAACTGCAGAAATGCCGGATTTTTATGACGAAGGAAAGTATGACCTTGCAGGATTTGGCGTAGGTGTTGGTGAAAAAAAGGAAATGATTACCGGCAGCAAAATGAAGGAAGGGGACATTTTGATTGGCCTTTCTTCAACTGGCCCTCATTCAAACGGCTACTCTTTAATCAGAAGGCTGGTAAAAGATTTTAACGCTCCTTACATGGAAAATGGAAAAAAGACGGGCAAGTCTATTGGTCAGGTTTTGCTGACTCCAACACGCATTTATGTAAAACCGGTAATGGAAGTGCTTAAAAAATTCCCTGGCAGCGTGCACGGAATGGTTCACGTAACCGGCGGTGGTTTTTATGAAAATCTTCCACGCATGTTCCCGCATGCCAAGGAAGGTAAAAAACAACTTTGCGCTTTTGTAAAGAAAAATTCCTGGGACGTTCCACCTGTTTTCGACGAACTAGTTCGTTTAGGTGCTGATCCAGAAAACATCTATTCTACTTTTAACATGGGCATTGGATTTATTCTTGCGGTCAGCAAAAAGGAAGCAGAAGCTGTTCTTAAAACATTTAATGCTAATGCAAAAAAGTATCACAAGGACGGCATTCCAGACATGAAGGCCTACCAGATTGGCTATGTTGGCCACACAGACAAAGTCATTAAAGGCGAATTTAAAGGCAGCAAAGAAATGACTCAGTTTGTAGACTGATTTTACTTTAAGGGTAAGCACCAGTTTTTTTGCAGGCAAAAAATGTAAAAAAAACTGGTGCTTATTTTTTATAGGGATTACTGAAAACTACAATTTTTAGACTTGCCCCTATTTTTTACTGGAGAAAAATTATGATGAAAATTGCTGTTCTTGTTTCTGGCGGCGGAACTAACTTACAGGCCTTGATTGATTTTGAAAAAAAAGAAAAGGATTGTCCCTATAAAATTCAATGTGTTCTAAGCAGTACAAAAAATGCTTTTGCCCTGGAAAGAGCAAAAAATGCCGGCATAAAAACTTTTGTCTTCAGCCCTTTTTCTGTTATGGGAAAAGAAAATGCTGAAAAGGCCAGCCTGGAAGAAAAAAGACTTGCCACATCCGATGCCATTTTAAAAGCCTGCCAAGAAGAAAAAGTTGATGCAATTGTCCTTGCGGGCTACCTTTCAGTTTTGTCCGGAAAAATTTTGCAGGTTTACAAAAACAAAATCATAAATTTACACCCAGCCCTGCTTCCCAAATTTGGCGGAGTAGGAATGTGGGGTCACCACGTTCACGAAGCAGTTCTTGCTGCAGGCGAAAAAGAAAGCGGCTGCACAATCCATCTTGTAGATTCCGGCTGCGACACAGGAAAAATCCTGCTGCAAAAAAAAGTTCCTGTCTTACCAGGTGACACCCCAGACACTCTCTACGAAAGAATCGCCCCCCAGGAACACCAGGCCATAGTAGAAGGCGTCTGTTTGGTAGCGGCCGATTTTGAAAAAGACAAACTTTTTTCGTAAAAAAAGAAATGACTGTACCTTCAAAACATGCTTGAATGTGCGGAGCAGAGGTTCTAAAAAGTGCGACATTGGAGCTTGCTCCACCGGAGCACTT
>CAVCWN010000111.1:0-2458 GCA_963605975.1 Desulfovibrionaceae bacterium
CTCTTCTCCAAACCAACATTTGTTTCGTAAACCAGGGCGCCACTGTTCTGTGAACCAACACTTCTTTCGTAAACAGCCCCACCCTTCTCCAAACCAGCATCTCTTTCGTAAACAGCCCCGCCACTGTTCTGTGAACCAACATTTCTTTCGTAACCAGCTCCACCCTTCTCCAAACCGACACTTCTTTCGTAAACAGCTCCGCCATCACTTTCACCCCCAGAAAGCAAATCCTCCCAGCGAATCCAAAAATCCGCCAGATTTGCCTCTTCCATGCGGTGGGTACTGAAAAGAATGGTTTTTCCCTGGTCTGCAAGCAGTCTCAAAGTTTGCAAAATCTTTTTTCTGGAAGCAGGGTCCAAGGCGCTTGTGGGTTCATCAAAAATCATTATGTCGCGGTTAAGGGCAATCAAGCCGGCAATAGAAAGTTTTCTTTTTTCGCCGCCGCTTAAAGCAAAAGTCTGGCGGTCTTTAAAAGAATTAAAATCCAATCCAGCAAGATTCATGGAATCCCTTACAATTTTTACCAGAGCCTTTCCTTCAAAACCTTCATTTCTTGCCCCAAAAGCCACATCATCCGCAGCCAGTTTTTCAAACAAAGCCGCTTCACTTTCCTGCAAAGACAAAGCAGGCCGGCAAGTAGCCATTACACTTCCTTCATCAAGTTCCAGCAACCCTGCCAGACATTCAAACAAAGTAGACTTTCCGCAACCAGAAGGCCCGGTCAAAGCCGTCAAAGATCCCTTCTTTAGAGAAAAAGAAATATTTTTAAAAACAGACCTGTCCGGGTAAGAAAAAGAAATATTTTTTACTTCAAGGACATTTGGTGATTCTTCAAAAGATTTTTCCTTTTTAAAAAGATTTTGATCGCAAAAAAGGCGCTTTCTGATTTCTTCATTATTTTTAAAATCACCAGAAGAACCATCAAAAACCACAGACCCCTTTTCCAAAACAATCACACGCTTTGCGCAAAGAGCTTCACTTTCATCATGAGTCACGTGAACAATAGCGTGTCCCCTAAGATTCCACTGGTTTACAAATTGAATAATTTCTTCGCGGGCAGCAGGGTCTAGCATGGCAGTCACTTCATCCAAAATCAGCAAGTCCGGAAAAAGAGCCAAAATGCCGCTAAAAGCCAGGCGCTGACTCTGGCCCAGGGAAAGTTCAAAAGTCCGGGAAGAAGCCCTGTCCGAAAGCCCAATCACACTCAAACATTCAATCGTGCGAAGTTCAATTTCACTTTTTGAAAGACGCAAATTCTGGGGACCAAAAGCCGTGTCGCGTTCAACAATTCCCGCAACAATCTGCTCCTTTGGATTTTGAAAAACAATGCCCGGCAAAATATCGCGATCCATCTTTACGCTGCCCGAATCCGGTTTAAAAAATCCAGCCATCATCCGCGCCAAAGTACTCTTGCCCGACCCATTAGCCCCCAAAAGCGCAATGTAGTCACCCGCTTCCACAGATAAATTTATTTTGTTCAAAGCAGCATTTTTTGCCTGAGGATAAGAAAAAGAAGCGTCTTTTATCTGCAAAAGTGACATGGCCACAGTTTACAAATTTTTTTTCAATTTCTCAACACAAGTCATTTTTATTTTTTTTGAAGCATACCGCCTGGCGTTAACGGTCCTTTCGCCACTTGCTGCGCGCGGTCCTTCGGACGGCCTCTGGCCTGGCTCAAGGGCCGGCTATGCTGTTTTCAAAAAGAACTACTGCTTTCGTAAAACAGTTGCGCCAGGGAGGGCGCATTCTTTAAACCGACCGCTAGAATTGCACAGCAATTCTAGAACGACACGAGGTCGTAGCTTTCGTAAAGCAGGTGCCGCAAAAATCAAAGTCAGACAAAAATCAATTCTTGTAAGCCCACCTTTTTTCTGCTATATTTTAGCCGCTATGGTAATTTCTTCTATTGATTTAAAAGACGGACATGTTGTCCAATTAAAAAACGGAAAAGATCTTGTCCTTGAACGCGATGACGCAGATGCTTTAATAAAAGAATTTGACCGCTACGGTGAAGTTGCAATCATCGACTTGGACGCAGCACTTGGAAATTTAAACGAAAAAGGTGCCACTAAAAATACAGAACTGTTAAAATCCCTTTTAAGAAAAGGCAATGTCAGAGTTGGCGGTGGCATCCGTGACGTAAAAAAAGCCCGCGAATTAATTTCACTTGGGGCCGAAAAAGTTATTATCGGGTCAGCAGCATGGAACTCAAAAAGAGAAAGCGAAAATGACCCCATCTTAAACGAAAGTTTTTTAAATGAACTTTGTCAGGCAATCGGCAGACAAAGAATAATCATTTCTGTAGATGCCATTCACGGAAACATTGCAGTAAAAGGTTGGACTGAAACTTCCGGCATTCCTTTGGTAAAAGGGGCAAAAGAAGCCGAAAAATATTGCAGCGAACTTTTATTCACTTGTGTAGAAAAAGAAGGCTGCATGCAGGGCACAGACATGGCAC
>CAVCWN010000112.1:0-7856 GCA_963605975.1 Desulfovibrionaceae bacterium
CCTGTAAGCTTTGAAACTTTTTCTGCTACCTTTGCGTCAAACCCCTCAGGTGCGTTAAGCCCTGTACCAACTGCTGTTCCTCCCAAAGCCAACTGCTTTAAATAAGGCAGTGAAGATTCCAGCATTTCCTTGTCGCGTTCAAGTGAAGATCTCCAGCCGGAAATTTCCTGTGAAAACTGAATAGGAACAGCATCCTGCAAGTGAGTTCTTCCTGATTTAACAATTCCTTCGTTTTCTTTTTCAAGACGCTTGAATGTTTGAATAAGGGTGTCAATTGCAGGGAAGAGTTTGTCTTCAATTTCTACAACAGCTGCGATGTGCATAGCTGTAGGGAAGGTGTCATTGCTTGACTGGCTCATATTGATGTCATCATTCGGATGACAGAGCTTTTTGCCGGCAATTTGATTTGCCCGGTTAGCAATAACTTCATTTGTATTCATGTTGCTTTGCGTGCCGCTTCCTGTCTGCCAAACAACAAGAGGAAAGTTGTCATTCAAAGCACCACTTATAACTTCGTCGCATGCTTTAGAAATACATTCAACTTTTTCACTAGTCATTTTTTCAGGCTTAAGTTCGTTGTTTGCCAAAGCAGCTGCTTTCTTTAAGTAACCGAAAGCCTTTGTAATTTCACGAGGCATTGTTTCAATTCCAACGCCAATTTCAAAATTCTCATGGCTGCGTTCTGTTTGAGCACCCCAGAGCTTGTCTTGAGGTACTTTTACTTCACCCATGGAATCATGTTCAATGCGATAGTTTCCTGTAACATTGTTTTCCATATAAGAAACTCCAGTAAAATATTTATTTTAAAATGATATATTTTTTTGCCTGCCCCCTGAAATTGCAAGTCTCAGAGGATACAGTTAAAAGCTCCCCATTTGATGAGGAGCATACGTTTTTATTTAGAGAGAAAAGTCAAGCTGGTCAATTACCTTTTTAAGGCAGTCAGCACTGTGAACAAGTGAAGCCCTTTCTTCGTCAGTGAGAGGTGCTTCAATGCGGCCCTGAACTCCGTTTCCACCAACTTTTGTAAGGATTGAAAGACATACGTCATTGATTCCATATTCACCTGTAAGCATTGTAGAAACAACTGACAGTGATGTATTTGAGTTTTTAATCATTTCGCAAAGCTGTGCTGTTGTAACGCCAATAGCATAATTTGTGCATCTCTTGGCTTCAATGATGATTCCGCCTGATTTGCGAACATATTCTTCAACACCTTCAAGATCAACTTTTACAGGATAATCTTTTACAGGAATTGTAGCTACATTTGCCAGAGACCATGGAACGAAAGAAGAATCTCCGTGTTCACCGAAAACGTATGCGTGAACATTTGGCTGGGCAACACTGCAGTCTTCTGCAATTCTGGTGCGAAGGCGTGCTGTATCAAGGAGTGTTCCTGTTCCGATGATTCTGTCAGCAGGAATGCCGGAAGTCTTTACAAACTGGTATGTAAGAATGTCTACAGGATTTGCTACAAGAATGTAGATGGCATTAGGACAAGATTTGGTTACCTGAGGAATAATGCTCTTCATGATGTTGACATTTGTCTGGGCAAGTTCAAGACGTGACTGACCTGGTTTGCGAGCAACACCAGATGTAATGATAACAAGGTCCGAATCCTTTGCATCTTCGTAGTTGCCTTCATGAATATGAACAGGGCTCATGTAAGGTGTACCCTGACGAATATCCATTGCTTCTCCCATTGCACGTTTTGTGTCAATGTCGATTAAAACGATTTCAGTAGCGGTTCCTTTAAGTGACAAAGCGTATGCAATTGTTGAACCTACCTGACCGGCACCAATGATGGTAATTTTGTTAGCCATAATATATCTCCTGTTTTAGCCACATAATTATTTTGCGATTAGACTTTTAGTGTGGAAAAACTGTTTTTTTTTACAAAAAGAGTCTTTCTTTAACGCTAGCGGCATACGAAGCCAATTATAGACTATTATTTTTCAAATGTTAAGTACTTTCTTATGTTTGTTTTTTCACAGTGAGGAAATTGACATGCCGGTTTTATGTGAAATCTTTCAAAAATCACTAAAAAATCACTAAAAAATCAAAATCCCACAAAATCCCTGCAAAAACAAAAAAAAGTGTGTTTTAATATCAGTTTTTAGGTTAATATCTTTTGAATATGGATGTAAGTAAGCGTTTTAGCCTGGAAGTAATTGCTCAAATGAAGGCGGATGTTATAGAGGCCGGTGGAAATGAGGTTTTTTGGGTAGGAAAAATTAATGATCAGGGCATAATTACCAGTGTCCAGGTGGGGGCAAGGGGAAATAGTGACAGTGTTGTTTTAAATGATTCACTTTCGCGCCAGGGAAATGTTTTAATTCACAATCATCCTGACGGTTTTTTACAGCCCAGCGAGGCGGATCAAAATGTCGCCTATAGTTCTCAAAAAGTTGATTATGGTTTTTATATTGTCAATAATGATCTTTCGGATGTTTATGTTGTTGTTGAACCCATAAAATCAAAGCAGACAGAAGCTTTGGATAGCGAAAAATGTGCTTTTTTTCTTTCAAAAAATGGGCCCCTGGCAAAAAATAACAGCCTTTACGAAGAAAGGCCTTCTCAAATAGAACTTGTAAGGGAAATTGCTTCTGCCTTCAACAAAAATAAAATCGGAGTTTTTGAAGCAGGAACAGGTGTTGGAAAGAGTTTTGCTTATCTTATACCTTCGATTCTGTGGGCTCAGAAAAATCAGGAAAGGGTAATTATTTCTACCGCAACTATTAATTTGCAGCAGCAGCTGTACGAAAAAGATATACCCTATGCCTTAAAAATACTTAATTCGGATGTAAAGGCTGTTTTGCTTAAAGGCCGGCAAAATTATCTTTGCTTAAGAAGACTGAATGATGCCCTTTCAGAAAAAGACCTTTTTACAGAAGATTCAGAACTTTTAGATTCCATAGAAAACTGGTCTCAAACAAGTCCAAGTGGCAGTCGTGATGACATGACTTTTGTTCCGCCAGACAGTGTGTGGTCAAGGGTGAACAGTGAAAGTGACGCATGTATGGGAGGTCGCTGCCCTTACAGAGAACATTGTTTTGTAATGAAGGTTAGAAAAGAAGCAAATGATGCAAACCTTGTTGTTGTAAATCACCACCTCCTTTTTGCGGATATAGAAAGCCGTATGGGTGGTGCGGGCTATGATGAAAGTGCCGTCCTTCCTCCATACCGCCACATTGTTTTTGACGAAGCCCACAGCATTGAAGACAGCGCTACCAGTTTTTTTAGCGAATCTTTTACACGCTTTAAGGTTATGAAACAGATAAACCGCCTTTCCAGACAAGTGCGTGGTCGTCCTCAGGGTTATCTTATTCAGCTTTCCGCTTTAACTGACTCAGAAGACTGTGCAGAAGAATGTCTTTTGTCCATAGAGGATGTAAAAAAATTCCTTATTAATCTTGATGAAGAAGCAATGCCTTTTTTGGAAAGGGAATTTACACTCAGAATAAAAAAAGAAAATTCTACATACTTGAAGCCACTTTTCGAAGCCATCGGCAATTTTAGCCTTGCTTTAGGGAAAACAGTTGATCTTGTCCGCTCTCTTATAGACAAAATGGCTGATGATGATAAAGAAATTCCCCAGGTGTGGGAAACAAAACTGGTTCTTCGCCGTCTGGAAGATGTTTTGCTTTTGTGCCAGAAATTTCCTGCCTGGGATGAACATGAGGACACTGTTTTTTGGCTGCAGCGTTACCGTCTTCCTCCAAGAAAGGCCGGTGAGGACTTTACTGATTTTGTTCAGTTCGTCCAAACACCTCTTGATATTGCACCCATGATGAATGCAGGCGTTTTTGAACCAATGAAATCTGTTGTATGTACAAGCGCCACTTTAAAAAGCGGTAATTCCTTTTCCTACTGGCTTAAAAGGAGCGGACTTTCTTTGGCAGATCCGGACCGTCTTGTAGAAAAATCATTTGATTCTCCATTTCCGTACGAAAAAAATGTTTTGCTGGCAGTTCCAAAAGATGCCCCCATGCCGGACAGCAGTGACTACCAGCTTTACATAGAAAATTCCACAGCTGATTTGATTTTTGCTGCTCACGGAAGAACCTTGCTTCTTTTTACTTCCTATGACAGTTTAAAAAATACCTACAGGGCCCTTCATTCCCAGCTCTACAATGCGGGAATTTCCGCTTACAAGCAGGGGGATGATGACCGCTTCCGCCTTTTGGAAAAGTTTAAGGCTGACAGGGAAAGCGTTCTTTTTGCAACAGAAAGTTTTTGGGAAGGAGTTGATGTCCCAGGTGACAGCCTTTGTCAGGTGATTATTGCAAAATTACCTTTTTCCGTTCCAAGTGATCCTGTTTTTGCCGCCAGAAGGGAAGCCTTGGAGAAAAAAGGTGCTTCTCCTTTCATGGAATTAAGCGTTCCCCAGGCAGTAATAAAATTCCGCCAGGGATTTGGTCGCCTTATGAGAAGAAGTGATGATTACGGGGCAGTGATAGTTTTAGACCGCCGCCTTGTTGAAAAAACTTATGGCCGGATGTTCACATCCAGTTTGCCTAAAACACAAAGAATGTATGCTCCGCTAGGTGAAATTTGCACAGCAGTAGAAAATTTTTTAAATAGGTGATAGGATAAATTATGCTTAGTTTTATTACTTTAATTGCCTTGGTCGGAATGCTGGTTTTTCCGACTTTTATGATTACAATTACTTATCCTTTTAGTAAGAAAGCGGCCCTTTTCTGGTCCAATTATATTTCAACTCGCTGTGCAAGACTTTTTTTTGCCATCTTAAAAAAGTACAGGGGTTTTACTTTGGACATGGACGAAGAAAGCAAGAAAAATCTTCCTGAAAATTTTATACTTCTTTCAAACCATCAGAGTCTTATGGATATTGTAGTTTATTTTAATTTTTTTGATGGATTGAGGGTTCGTTTTGTTGCCAAAGACAGTCTTGAAAAAGTGCCGATGGTTGGAAAAATGCTCAAAAGCCAGGGCCACTGCATGATTCCTCGCAAGGGAAAAAATTCGGTCGCAATGCAGAGACTTGATCAGTTTGGTGAAAGAGTTGAAAAAAATAAATTTCTTCCTCTTATTTTCCCAGAAGGAACTAGAAGCCGTACAGGTCAGCTTGGTAAATTTTATGCAGCTGGATTTCGGCGCCTTTCGGAAACAGTAAATCTTCCTGTTGTAGTTTGTGCCCTTGACGGCGGCTGGCAGCTGCGTGATTTAAAATCACTTATGAGCAAACTGAAAAAAGGCGTTTATCACGTAAAAGTTCTAAAAGTTTATGACAAGCCTGCTTCAAAAGAAGATGAAAAGAAAATTATCGAAGAAGCCCCTCTTCTTATTCAAAAGCAGCTGGACGAATGGAGAAATGCCTGAAAAAAACAGAATTAATGGCGGATTTGAACTTTCGCTATTGACAAAAAGTCTTTAATTTTTGTATATTCTGTGAACACCTATATTTTTTTTGGAGGATAGCCATGGCTGGAGCAAGTAAAAACTCTCGTACTACAGTTGCAACACAGAAATTCATCTGTCCTGATTGTGGTGGTGAAATCGAAATGAAAACTATGTGCGAAAATGGAAGACTTAAGAACGTTGCTAAGTGCACAAAGTGTAACCGCACTGAACGCAGACCAAAGGACTTCAAATAATAGAAAATAATTCTATGCTAGAATTAAAAGGGCTTCCTCAATTCAATAAAAAAGGAAGTCTTTTTTTTTAATTAAAACTTATAAATTCGGGGTAGTCTAAAATTCCACTTTTAGAAGTATCCTGTAAAAGAAAGTCAGAAAAGGGCATCCGTTAAATATATTTCTTTTGCAGGGGGCCAGATATAATCCGTATCTAAGTCTGGCCCTGTCCGATAGTGCAGAAGAAATGCGGCAAAGTTTAACTTTTTCCTCTTCTTGACTAATATCAAGGTATAATATAGATTTTATACCAAGTTTTCTTAGGGGGTATTCCTGTGTCAGTAAAAAAGACATCAGCAGAAAAGAGACACGCACAGAGCGAAGTTCGCCGCATGCGCAATAAAGCAGTTAAATCTGAAGTACACACAAGTGTTAGAAAATTCCTTGAAGCTGTACAGAAAAAAGATCAGAAACTTGCTCTTGAAAATCTTAGAGCTCTTGAATCAGAGCTTGACAATGCTGGACGCAAGGGTGTTATGAAGGCTAATGCAGTATCTCGCAAAAAGAGTCGTATGGCAAAGCTTTACAACGTAACATTTGCAGCTAAAGCAAATGCTTAATAAGCCTGGAACTGTCTGGATGCGCTTTTATGCCTGTCAGGCAGTTCCTTGCTTTTTTCCTTTCATTCCTTTTAATTTGGTGAAATTAAAATGGCCGGCAAAAAAATCACAAAATACGATTTAGTTTCTTCAGTTTATGCAAATTCCGATTGTGAAAAAAAGATTGTACAGGAAGTTGTTGACGGCCTTTTGGGGCAGTTAAAAGCCTCTCTTTTGGATGGAAGTACAATAGAATTAAGAGGCTTTGGCACTTTTGAACTTAAAATGAGAAAGGGTAGAAGTAAAGCCAGAAATCCTAAAACTGGTGAAAATGTTCAAGTTGCCCCTCATTATGCAGTAACATTCAGGCCTGGAAAAGAATTAAAAAAATCGATTGCAGAAATTCCTCTTTCAGGTGAAAATTAATTAGAAGATATTTCGAGTTAAAATAAATAAAATATGGTAATGTAATTTTGTGAAAAGATTTTTCATTTTTGAATTACATCCCGCGGGGCTTTAAAATGGCAAATAAAGGCAATGTAACAATTTTAGGACAGGAAACTGATTTTGAAGGTGTTATGGAATATACAGATAACCTTGTTGTTACCGGTAAATTTCGTGGCACCATAAAGTCTTTGGGGGCTCTTGAAATTGATAAGGCTGCAGTTTGCGAAGTGGAAAAAATAACAGCTAAATCTGTGGTTATTGCGGGCCATGTTACAGGTGATGTTGAAGGCCTTGAGCACGTGGAACTTTGCAATGGCAGTAAATTAAAGGGGAATATCAGGACTTCTACTTTAAGAATTGGAGATAATGTTGAATTTGAGGGGCAGATTCAAATGATGGATGAAATTCCGGATATTGACATTTTTTCTGTTGCTTCAGACGAATACAAAAATGCCCTTATCTTAAAGTCGAATGAACTTAAAAATTGATTTTTTGATTTTAAATTTGACAAAGTTTCTTTTTTTAGTTTAATATAAAAAAGTCAGATATTTAGTCTGCTGATTTTTAGAAATTTAGTTTTTTCCTGCACTGCATTGAGTTTTTTAAATAAATCATTTTATTTTTGTTGATAAAGAGTTTGAGTTTATTTTTATTTTGCATGTAATCATGCGTGTTCAGCAAATCCACAAAATTTACAAAGGATTTTATATGGTCAGTCTTTAAAATTTTAATTTTTAGAGATGTCCTTAATGTTTTTTATATGGAGATTTCCAACTATGGCAATTAGAAAACGCCCGGAAACAGATGGTGAAGAAGTAACAGAAAAGAAGGTTAGACGTCCAAGAGCAGCTAAGGCTAAGAGTGAAGAAGTGAATGAAAGTGAAGCGCCTTTGGCAAGCGCCAGTGAAGAAGGTGGAGAACTTCCTTCTGTAGAAGAAAAGCCTAAAAGAAGAAGGGCTGTTCGCGTAAAAAGTACAGAAGCTCTGGAAGATGCTAAAAGTGAAAATCCTTCAGAAAGTGAAAATGAAAATTCTGCGGGGCCGCTTTTTGCTGAATCTAAAAACGAAGATAATTCTTCTTTTTCAAATCAAGAATCATTTAGCCAGCAGATGCCCCTTCAACAGACTTACAGTCAAATGTTACCTGGCCATCAGGAAGAAGGGGGAGAAACAAATACATCTTCTTTTAGCGAAAATAATTATCAGTCAAATAA
>CAVCWN010000113.1:0-2263 GCA_963605975.1 Desulfovibrionaceae bacterium
GAAAAGTCCTTTTCGTAAAGATGCCCCCTTCCAAAAAAAAAGAAAGGCTGCTTCCCAAATTTTTCTAATCATGGAAAAACAGCCCCTAAAAAAAAGACTTAGTTTGTAATTGTATCAGAAAGGTCTACGCCAAAGATGTCAACGTAAAGCTGCTTCATAGTACCATCAGCCTTCAACTGGTCAATTACTTGGTTAACCTTGTCGCGGAGTGTGTCATTACCCTTTTTCATGCAAACACCAAAGTATTCGTCTGCTGTACCCTGCCATACGCACTTAAACTGTGTGTCAGGCACACCCAGGTAGCTGACCGCAACCAGGTAATCTGAAACAACAGCATCTACGCGTTCCAGGCGAAGGTCATCATAAGCGTTCATTACTTTGTCATATTCGGCCAAGTTGCACTGAAGTCCTGCAGCCATCTGTTTTTCAACAAAGAAATCAGATGTTGTTTCTGCCTGGTAAGCAACCAAAAGTCCTTCAAGGTCAGCAGGACTTGAAATTTCAAGAGTGCTGTCTTTTCTTAAAATGATTGACTGGCCATTTCCAATGTAAGGCTGAGAGAAGTAGTAGTTTTCTACACGTTCAGGAGTAATTGTTGCTGCAGACATAACAAGATCATAGCGGTCTGTGTCAAGGCCTGCAAAAATTCCATCCCATGCAACATCAATAAGTTCTACTTCAAGCCCCAGGCGATCTGCAATAATTCTTGCAAGTTCCATGTCAAAACCAATTGGAGTAACGCCATCTTCATCATAATACTCAAATGGCGGGTAACCAATTTCTGCTGCAACCTTGAGCTTACCCTTTGCAACAGTAAACTCACCCTTTTCTTCCTTCTTAGAACAGCCCAAAAGACTGAATGTCATTAAAAGAGCTGTAAAAGCACATAAAAGTTTTTTCATATTTCCTCCAGCTTTGTTTTTTTTTAGGGCATGTCTAAAAATGCAATTTTTAAAAATCCCATCAACAAAGCAAATTTCCTATTTTGACCGCCGCCTTTCTTCTTCAAGCCCAGGCAAAACTTCCGCCAGAATAATTGAAGCAAAAATCAAAAGACAGCCAAAAATCATCCTTTTAGTAAGAACTTCTTTTAAAATAAAAGTACTGAACAAAACCCCAAAGACAGATTCCAAAGAAAGGAAAAGAGAAGCCAGTGGAGCTGCCACAAATTTTAAACAGACATTTTGCATTAAAAAAGCCAGGGCGGTACTAAAAAGGCCCAGGTAAAGCATAGACATAATCACCCTGGGCTGGGCAAGCTGGTCTAAAGGAAAGGGCCCGTTTATTTTAGGATTTTTAATAAAAGGCGAAAGGCACCAGGCAAAAACAGCCGCAAAGGCAAACTGCAAAATGGTTAAAAGAACAGGATCATCTTTTTGCCCCGTACGCGAAACAAAAATAATGTGAAGGGCATAAAAAAGACCGCAAATCAAAGTAAGAATGTCACCAACATTCACGCTGCCACCATTGCCCCCAGTAAGAGCCAAAAGTCCAATACCCGTCAGACACATCAAAGCCGCAAGAAAAACGTACCAGCGGGGTCTTTTTTTTGTAAGAGGCCACATTATAATCGGAATGAAAACAACATAAACCGCAGTCAAAAAAGCATTCTTTCCAGCCGTCGTGTAAAAGCAGCCGATTGTCTGCATAAGGTAAGCCATAAAAAGCAAAAAGCCCAGGAAAGCCCCCTCCAGCAAAATCTTTTTTGAAAGCATTTTAAATTTTTTAAAAAAAATCAGGGCCAAAACCACAGCCGCAATAGTAAAACGAAAAGCAATCATCCAAATGGAGCCCACATAATCCAAGCTGTCCTTGACAATCACAAAAGCAAAACCCCAGATGGCCGCCGTCAAAATAAGACAAAAACTAGAAATCAGACTCACATTTTTTGCTTCATAAAAACTCCGCAAGTAATATTTATGCACAATAGACTTGTACTAACGCATAAAAATACAGTTTTTTCATAAAAATCGCAAGGGGAATTTTTCTGGAGAAAGCTTTTTTAAAAACGGCCACTCCAGGGCTAAGGCTTTCGCCCCGGTGCTTCGCACTCAGCCTGCGGCTGCCCCTTACGTGTCCGACTAGTGTTTTTTTTCTTTTCCAAAAACTTTTTTAAAGAAGCAAAGTTTTTTTCGCCCCCTGCCCTGCAACCTTTAAAATTCAAAAAGCGCATGGCAGGAAGCATAAAATCCGCTTAAGAGTATCTCTAAAAATTGCAATTTTTAAAGACTTCCTTAAATAACTGTGCGTACCAAATGCCAAA
>CAVCWN010000114.1:0-4317 GCA_963605975.1 Desulfovibrionaceae bacterium
CCGGCCCTGGCGCCATGCGAAGCAGTTGCCTGAGCGAAGCGAAGGCAACCGAACGAGAGTGAGTGGCAGAAGGGCCGTTTAACAAAAGGCGGTATGCTTTAAAAAAATTAAAAAAAATTAATTTTACAGATTTTGCTGCACGTGGTAAAATGAATTGTGGATGTTTCTAAAAATTGCAATTTTTAGGACTCCCTTATTACATAAAGTTGGTATTTTTTTTGGGAGATATTGATTTTATGCGGAAAACTATAGCCGTTTGCGTGACCGGCTACAACTGGCAGAAAGAATCTAGGATTATTTCTGGTATTGTGGGGGCCTGCCAGAAAAATGATATTAATCTTCTTTGCTTTGCCAGTCTGGAAACTAAGCCTGGACTTTCTTCGCATAGGGTTATTTCGCCTGTTATTGTAAAGTGCGAATCTGAAATTTTTCATTTGATCAATTACAAAAAAATCGACGGCCTCATTTGTTTAAGTGATGAATTTCTTGACGCCAGTGAATGTCTTCTTATGCAGACGAAGTGTCTGGAAAACAATATTCCTTTCGTAAACATCAGCTCGGAAAATGATTCTTTTTGTCACAATATTATTTTTGATACTTCTTCGTCTTTTGAAACCATTGTTCGCCACATTGTAGAATTTCACGGCGCTCGTAAGGTGAATTTTATTTCTGGCTTTAAGGACAATTTGGAATCGGAAGAAAGGCTTGAAGTTTACAAAAAGGTTCTGACGGAAAACAATATCCCTATAGAAGATTTTAGAATTGCTTATGGTGAATTCTGGAAAAAGTCTGTTGACTGTGCCAGGGAATTTCTTGAACATGACATGCCGGATGCCATTATTTGTGCAAATGACACAATGGCTATTTTGGTTACGGATTATCTTATGAACAGGGGCATTAAAGTGCCTCAGGAAATTATGGTTTCTGGTTTTGACGGAACGGATGATGCTCAAAAGTGCGACACTTCCATTACGACTATTGTTTCGGATTTTGTTTTTTCCGGTGAAAAGGCTGTTGAACTTTTAAAGACTGCCTGGGCTGGCGGCGAAATTCCTAAAACTACTGCAATTGGTTCCATGCTCATAAAGGCTGAATCCTGCGGCTGTGTCACAAAGCGCAATCATTATTACCACAATTATATTGATACCACTTACCAGGCCAGCAATAATTTTAAATTCTTTAGTAAAAATATTATGGTGATGAATAATGCTTTTATAAATGCAAAAACTTCTTCTGACATTTTTAAAGGCGCCATTGACTGTCTTTCAGCTATTGCCCTGGACAGGGTGTACATTTGTCTGAACCCTCAGGCCCAGGCTCTTTCTGACTTTTTTTACAGCAGGGACTACGAAAATGATTTTAGCCTGCCAGAGGAAATGCTTTTTGTTATGGGGAAAAATTCTTCATGTAAAGAAGGCATTCTTTTTAATAAAGGTGATTATTTGCCGGAAGATATTTTTAACGGGCCAAAAGCTGTTTTCCTAGCCTTTAGTCCTTTTTACATTCTGGACAAATTTTTAGGTTACATTGCATACGAACCTAAATCCATACAGGGTGAAGCTTACTTTTTCAGGTTGTGGCTTACAACGCTTGCAAACAATATTGCTTCTTTTTGTATGAGGGAAGGTCTGGAACACATTTCTATGCACGACCCTTTGACTGGTCTTTTAAACAGGCGGGGGATGACTTCTTTTGTAAAAAGGAATTTGTCTGAAATTGACGGTGAAAAATACATTTCCATTATTTGTCTGGATGTGGACAATTTAAAAAAGACAAATGACACTTATGGTCACGACGCCGGTGATACTGCTATTTTAACTGTCAGCCAGGCCATAAAAAGCGCCTGCCCAAAAGATGCCATTTCTACCAGAACAGGCGGGGATGAATTTTCCATAGCACTTTTTTCTGACAGTCCTTCTCTTGCAGAAAAGTGCATTTCAGCCATTTACGATTATCTTGAAAATTTCAACAGGGAAAAAACTAAAATGCCTTGCCCGGTTGCATGTTCTGCAGGCTATTCTTTTGCTAAGGTAAAGGATTTGGAAAATCTGGATGACATAATGAAAGACGCTGACCTAAAAATGTACAAGGTAAAGGCCGCAAAAAAAGCCACTCATTGCTAACACAAGCTGGCGGTAACACCACAGCGGCTAAGGTAAAAAGTTCAAAAAAAAAGCCCCTCTTTACTAGAGGAGCCTTTCTGCCTACAAATAATTTGTTTGCTTTAATTTATACGTTGCTTGCTATCCCTTTATGCCTGGCAGGCAGTAACGGCAACTGTTGCCACAATATCTTCTACGTTACAGCCACGGCTTAAATCGTTAAGAGGTTTTGCAAATCCCTGGCAGATAGGACCAATGGCCATCCAGCCGCCCATTCTCTGACAGATTTTGTAGCCAATGTTTCCAGCGTTGATGTTTGGGAAAACAAAAACGTTTGCGTGACCTGCCACTTTCGAACCAGGTGCTTTAAGTTCTCCAACTTCCGGGGCGATTGCAGCGTCAAACTGGAATTCACCATCAATTGCGAGTGAAGGAGAAGCTTCTTTTGCCAGCTCTGTTGCTTTCTGCATTTTCTTTACTGTCTGGAAGTAGCGGTCATCGTTGCCCGAACCCTTTGTCGAAAAACTCAACATGGCAACGCGAGGTTCAATGCCGGCAATTTTTTGGGCCGTTTCTGCAGTAGCCCTTACAATGTCTGCAAGTTCATCTGCTTCAGGTTCAATGTTTATTGCACAGTCAGCAAAAAGAACAATTCCTTCTGGAACATATTTATTTCCGCCTTCAGGGGCAACCATAATAAAACTAGATGAAACAGTCTTTATGCCAGGCGCTGTTTTAATAATCTGCAGGCCAGGGCGCAAAGTATTTGCTGTTGAATGGCAGGCACCGCTTACAAAACCGTCAGCGTCACCAGCCTTAAGAATGAGTGCTCCGTACATTGTGCGGTCTTTAAGAATGTATTCCTTTGCAGCAGCAACATCCGCATATTCTGGCTGCTGTGTTTTTTTGTTGATTTTGCCTTTGCGGGCGTTAAAAAGAATTTCTGCATAACTTTCAGCCTTTGGATCAGTTTCAGGATTTACCAGCTGAATGCCTGTAAGATCCACGTCTGGGGCAACCTTTTTAGCTTCTTCCTCTGTGCCAAGAAGAATAATTTTTGCAATTCCTTCTTTAACAATTTTAGAAGCTGCTTCTACAACGCGCTTGTCTTCGCCTTCACAAAGTACAATTGTTTTACCAGCCTTTGCGGCCTTTGCTTTAATTTCTTCTACAAAGTTCATTTTCTTTTCCATTCAAAATAAAAAATTTCCGTGAAAAATAAAAAATCACGTGCTAAAAATAATAGCATTTTGCTTTTTTTAAGACAATCTATTTTTGTCGTGGGCTCCAAAATTACAGGGCATTTTTTATAGCCTTCAAAAGATCATCATATTCTTCAAAAGCCGGAATGTCAGGGAAGTCCTTTTTGATTTGCTCAGTGCTCCTAAAAAGGAAGCCAGCCTTTGACGCCTGGATCATCGCAAGATCGTTAAAACTGTCACCTGCAGCAATAGTTTCAAAACCGCATGACTGCAAGGCCTTTACAGTAGTCAGCTTGGACTTTTCGCAGCGCATTTTAAAACCAGTAATCTGGCCGTCAGATGCCACTTGCAAAGAATTACAGAAAATTGTAGGCCAGCCCAGTTTTTCCATAAGCGGTTTAGCAAATTCTTCAAAAGTATCAGAAATAATTACCAGTTGAGTGGTGGCCCTTATTTGGTCCAGAAATTCCTTTGCACCCGGCAGAGGATCAATTTTAGCAATAGTTTCTTGAATTTCCTTCAGCCCCAGCCCATGTTCCTTTAAAATACCTAGGCGCCAGTTCATAAGCTTGTTGTAGTCAGGTTCATCGCGAGTAGTGCGCTTCAATTCCGGAATTTTAGAAGCCTCAGCAAAAGCAATCCATATTTCAGGAACCAAAACCCCTTCCAAATCTAAACATACAATATTCATAAAATCCTCACATGTAAAAAAATTGCCCCCATTCTAGCGCAAAAAAACCTTATATAAAAGGGTATCTCTAAAAAATCATTTTCAAAGCATACCGTCTTTTGTTAAACGGCCCTTTCGTGGCTCGGCTATTCGCCTCGGTGCTTTGCACTTTGCCTTCGGCAAACCACTACACGGCCGGCTATGCTGCTTGTGAAACGAAAGACTCTTTTTCTAAAGCAGATAGGCTAGGCTTCGCAGCATAGCTGCTCAGCTTCTTCGTTCAAACCCGGCTTCGCAGCATAGCTGCTCAGCTTCTTCGCTAAAAACTGCTTCGCAGCACAGC
>CAVCWN010000115.1:0-4880 GCA_963605975.1 Desulfovibrionaceae bacterium
GGGGAAAACTTGTTTTTCTTTTAGCGCCACCTCTTTTGAAAAAGAAGCTGCTGCCATAAAGCGGAGGTTGCTTTTAAAAATATTTTTTTGCCTGGGCTTAAAAGAGCGGTTGGCTTTTTCTTTTGTGGGTGAAATTCTTAAGAAAAATTCGCTTGAAGAAGAATTTGTTATTGAAAATAAGGAAGTCACTCTTTGCAAAAAAAATGATAAAATTCAAATCCAGAGAAAAAATCATATTTTAAAAAATGATGGGGCTAAGAAAGATTTTGAGGGGCCTTTTGAAAGCGAGTATTTTCTGCTTGTGAAAAAAAGTGGAAAATTTACTGTAGGAAAATGGCGCTTAATTGTAGAAAATGCCGATAATAAAATGAAGCTTTGTCTTTTTGATGGAGAAAAAAATGAAAGCATTTGTCTTGAAAAATTGAAATTTCCATTTGTTTTTAGGTCGCCGCAAAGTGGTGATCAAGTAAGGCAGGCGGATGGTTCTTTTAAGAACCTTTCAAAGGTGCTTTCGGATTTTAAGGCTGGGGATTTTAGAAATAAAATTCCTGTACTGGAAAATATTACTTCCTGTCAAAATGAAATTGTTTTGCTTTGGGGCAGCATTTTTGCTTTAAAAAACTGGATTTTGTAGAAGGCATTTTTTTTAGGAAATTGCCTTTTGTAAATTTTTGCTTTTGGTATTTTTGATTTTAGTTGTCTTTAAAAATTGATTTTTTTTACGGGCAGCTTTTCAAAGTGAATTGGAATGTTTTAGGATTGTAAAATGAAAAAAAATATTTTTTCTTTTCTTTTGATTTTGTGTGTGTGGATTTTTCCTTCTTTAGGATTTTATGGTCTTGCTCCGGCCAAGGGGACTAATCAAGTGGAAAAATCTCTTTCTTCTTCAAATCAAAAATCAGCTCTGCGCTGTCTGAAGTTGGCAAAAGATTCTGCTAGTATAAAAAACTGGAATGCGGCTGCTTCACAGGCATCTTTGGGTCTTTCTTATGATGATTCAATTTCTGACTTGTGGTACATGATGGCCCTTTGCGAAAACAATAGCGGGGGGGCAAAGGCGGACGTAATTCCTTTAGTGAAAAATGCTTTGGAAAAAAATAACTGGGTAAATTATTTTCGAGATGATGCCCGCCTTTTGTATGCAGATTTACTTTGTGATACCGGTCTTTTTGGTCAAGTGGAAAGCATTTTGGATCAAGACCCAAAAGTTCTTTCTTGCGATGCGGATTTTGTAAGGGCGAAGGCTTACTACAGAACGAATAGCCCTGATTCGATTTTAAAGGCAAGAAAAAAAATTGACACTGCCAGAAAACTTTACCCCCAGGACACAAGATTCCCTTATCTTTTTTTTACGATGGAAAATCCGGATAGTAAAGATGAAAGTCTTTCTGTTATAAAAAAATTTTATATAAAACAAATTCTTCAATATGACAGTCCTTACCCGGACGAAAATGCCGACCTTGAAATTCTAGCAGCTTCTTTTGCAAGCGGGCCAGACCGTTTGCATTTGCTGGAATCTTTTAAGGCAAGAAATTTAAGTCATCCACTTTACGCAAAACTTGCAATGGAAGAAGGCTTGCTTTCTGAAAGCGAGGCTCTTTCTTATTTTACTTCTTTTTGTGACAGGGAAATTGATTTTAAATATCTTGTGGATTTTTTGTCCTCTTTGACAGAGGAGGATTCTGTAGAAAAAGCGGCTGATTATCTGAATGCTTTTTCTGGCAGCATTTTCCGTGATACTGATGGCGATGGCATTTACAACATGTATGTAAAATATTCCAGGGGCCGACCACAAATAATTTCTTATGACAAAAATCAAGATGGAAAGGAAAACTGGAAAATTGTCTGCGACTTTGGTCAGCCTCTTAGCGGTCACATAAGCGAATACAAGATGGATTTTTCATGGGGAACTTACCCCTACCTTAAGTCCTGCGTTTTTAAAGACGAAAAGGGGAATGATAAATATACTTTTGATATTGTAGAAGATACTTTTGCCTGGTCACCATTTTCTTTGATTGACGAAAAAGAAATTTCTTCTGTGACTGGAAAAGTTTTTTACTTTCCTCAATTGAATTTAAAGGGAGCGGATTTGACGCAGGAACTTTTGATTGAAAAGACCCGAGGTTTTTCTACACCAACGAATGAAAGAAAAAATGGCCGGATTTATTTTGCAACTCTTGATGGAAAGTTGCAGTCTGCAAAGTACAGCCAGGATGGGAAAGTTTACGCACATGCTGTTTTTGAAAATGATTTGCCCCTTTACCGTTTAGTTGATAATGATGGAGACGGAATTTTTGAAACAAGCGAATTTTATGCCTGTGATGAAAATAATGAAATGATTCATTCTATGGAAGATGAAAGGGCTGTTTTAACAAAGATTTACGGTTTGCCTTCAAATGCTGCTCCTTTTTATTTGCGCATGATTCAAGTGGATCGTGACAAAGATTCTGTGGCTGATTACACGGAAGAATACACCGCCGGCAATGGAAAAATTTCTTCATGGGACAATGACAATGACGGTAAGTGGGAAGTGCGTTATGTGCGTTACGGAAAGTCTTTTGATGAAAGCGGAAATGAAGAGCCTTTAAAAGAAGATGCAATGTTTTACCAGAATAAAAATGGAAATCTTGTTACGATTACAAGTTTTAATAAAATTCCAAAAATCGTAAAATGCGCTAACAAAGTTCTTAATGTAACTAAAGATTCTGCTTATATGTTTTACTGGGTAGGCAAAGAAGGGGACAGTGATTTTGCAAAAAAAATCTCTAAGGCTTTTGTAAATATTGTAGCAGGTCAAAGTATAATGATTAACTCTGACAGCGGGGCAAGGGCTTTGCTGGTAAAAGTAAACGGCTGCAATTTTGCAAATGTGATAGAATGATTTTTCAAGATGCCCAAAAATATAAAAAAATGCCAAGGAATTTTTTATGAAAAAAAACGGTAGTTCAAAATATTTTTTAATTTGTCTTTTGATTTTTTTTCTTGCAGTAAGTGATTTTTTTATTTCTTGCAATACAACTTATGGTCTGGCAGAAGATCAAGTTTTTACGGCACTTGATTACAGTCTTGATGACATTGTAAATGAAGAAATAAAAAGAATTGAAGAATTTAAAAGCAAGGATTTTGTAAAAGCCTTGTGGAGGGCATGGCTTTTAAATGAAAACAAAAAGACGCCTTCTGCAAAAGAATGTTATGACCAATGCCTGACATTGACTTTGGAAAAATATAAGGCAGCCATTGAAGAAAAAAATTATATGGAAGCCTATAGAATTTATTCTTCTTTGGAAAGTTTGGATTATGAAAAAATTGGTGAAATAAAAAAAGATTTTCTGGATTTGCAAAAAAACTTTTCTAAAGACATCACTTCCCTAAAATCTTCGCCTAAAGAAAAAGCGTCGATTGCAGATTGCGTAAAAGGAACTGTAACTGTCTGGGTGGACAGGGGAATTAAAATTGAAAAGAGGCTGGGCTTTGCGGATGTAGTTTTGGGAAGCGGATTTTTTATTTCTAAAAACGGCTACATTGTTACCAACCACCATGTAATTGAAAGTTGCGTTGATCCAAAATACGAAGGTTATGCTCACCTTTACATAAAACTTTCCGGTGACACAGAAAACCGCATTCCGGCAAAAGTTGTTGGCTTTGACAAAACCTTAGACTTAGCACTTTTAAAAACTGAAGTTGATGCTCCTTACTATTTTGATTTGGGGGGGGACAGTCACTTGGAAGTGGGGGATAAGGTTTACGCCATTGGTTCACCGGTGGGCCTTGAAAGTACTTTGACAAGCGGCGTCATTTCTTCTACAGCCAGAGATTTGAATATGAGCGCAAAAGTTTTCCAGCTGGACGCTGCTGTCAATTCCGGAAATTCTGGCGGTCCTTTGATTGACCAGGATGGAAAAATACAGGCTGTAGTTTTTGCGTCTGTTCAGTATTATGATGGATTAAATTTTGCCATTCCAATTGAATATTTAAAAAACGATTTGCCTTTTTTGTTTGCTGGCGGGGAAAAGAAACACATTTGGATTGGCTCTTATGGAAAGACAAAAAGACTGCCGGGGTCTGGAACAAAAGAAGAAGGTGTTCTGGTAAATTATGTTCAGCCGGGGTCCAGCGCTTTTCTTGGTGGCATAAAGGAAAATGATTTAATTTATAAATTGAATGGTAAAAATATTTATTCAGTTGATCAGCTGCACAGTGAATACATCCGCCTTTCTGCCCGGTCGATTGCAAAATTTTCTTTTGTTGATTCAGAAGGAAATGAAAAAGAAATGCCTCTTTACTTGGAAGAAAGACCTGCCCAGCCAGGATATTCTGTTTACAGTCATGACATAATTACTTCTTCTCTGTACCCTATTTTTGGAATTAAGATGGCTACTGTTTCAAGTGCAAATAAAAATTTGTATGTGATTACGGATGTGATGAAAAATTCTACAGCTGACTTAAGTGGTTTTTCTGTGGGGGACACGATGCAGCTGGTGAACGCCTACACTTCCTCTGATAATTCCCTGCTTACGATTGAAGTGTATGCAAAAAAAAGAAAGAATGGTTTTGTGGACATGGGAATTGGTCTGGCTGTAAATTTAAATAGTCCTTATTATTTCTAAAAATTATTTTTTGTCAGGGGACTTTTTTCGAAAAAGATTTTTGTTTTGTGAAGGCCTTTGACTTTTTGAAAAAAAAGTGGCGGTGTACTTTTCCTGCCCATCCGCTGCTTTAGGAAAGAAGTTTTGCTTTTTTTAATCAGCTGGCTGTCATGCTACTCCTGGTGCAATTGCTTTACGAAAGAAAAAATTCTTTTCGAAAAACAGCCTAGCCGTGATGGGAGTGAGCACGAAGTGCGTGCGAGGCAAAGCTGAGCACCGGAGCGATAGCGTAGT
>CAVCWN010000116.1:0-8361 GCA_963605975.1 Desulfovibrionaceae bacterium
TTCTTCGCCTAAGACCAAATTTCTTTTTGTCTTTTGTAAAGCCATTTTTTCTTTCTGGAGAAGTGAACATGGCCAGTGATTTTTCAAAAGTCAAGGAGGCCTTTTTTACTTCAGGCCTGGAATTTTCTTTCGGAAATGACAGAGATTATTTTTTATATTTTAAGCCTTACTGTTTTCTTTCTGGCCCGGATTTTAATAGTCTTTCAAGTGGAGTGGGAGGGGCTCTTTCTTCAAATTTGAATTTTTCTTCTTTGACAAAAAAGAATGAACGCTTTTCTTTTGGTCTTTCAGAAAATGCTTCTTTCCGCTATGCAGAGGCATCTTTTGGGGAAGACAGTCCTTTTACAAAATTTTACGAAAACGATTTTTGGCGATGTAAAAAAATTGAAGGCACTGGTGATTTGCTTTTTTCAAATCAAGCTGAATTATATTTTGTCTGCCTGGATCCGCAAATTTCTTTAATTGAAGTTTTCATTCTTAAACAGTACAAGGCTGGTTTATTTTACGACTGTGCTCTTTTTAATTCCTTTTATCAGGCAGCAGGCATCTTTTTTAGAAGCGAATTTTCTTTAGTGGGCCTTTGCGATTTTACTTTAGAAGCTTCTTATGGCTGGCAGCTTCCCCAAAATAAGGGTGCCTTTTCTTTTGCCATAAAAAATAGAATTTGATTTTTCTTATGTTCGGAAAATAAAAAATCCCCTCCACAAAAACTGTGAAGGGGACTGTCAAAAATTACCTCTCTTAGTTTGTTGTTTCTGTAAATTGATTTACAGCGTTTGAAATAGCATTTTCTGTATCAATGCGGGCAGTTTGAGATCTTGTCCGGATTACTTCACCAGAAATTTTTAATCTTGCTGGAGCCCATATTTTTAAAGTTATCCAGTTTCCGAAATAGGCAAGAGGTCCTACATAGTAAGAAATTTTAATGTTTCTTGCAGCATTTCCGCCTTTCTTTTGGATTTCATTAAAAATGATAGCAGTTGCTTTGTCTGACATTGCAGTTGCAGAAATATTAGCGAGGTTTGAACCTCCTGAAGAGCCTAAGACTTCGTGCACCATTACAGACCGTGAAAAAGTTCCAAGACTTTCTGCATTTGCTGTGTCAAGAGTGTAGGTTAACCCTTCCATCTGAAAAGTTGTGCATGAGGTAAAGAAGATGGCAAGAGCCACGAGCGGTACGAAAAAAAATGATTTTTTCATGATAAGTTTCCTTCCTTTTTGGAGCGAATTTAAAAGGCTTTTGTAAAGCCTTTTAATACAGTACTGTATTAAGCTTTTTTGGCTTTTCTAGTACAATCGCCGCACATTCTGGCTAAAACTATACACCCAAAACTTTTGTTCAAGCCAAGTCGCCGCGAGCTTTCGCACACGACCACAAAAAAAAAGGCCGGCTCTTTTCAGAACCGACCTTTTTGTCGCCCCGGCTGCCCGTTGCAAAATGCTAGGCTAGCCGATATTTTTTTTAGAATGAACCTGCTACTGCAACAGCGCACGCAACGGTGCAGGTTTAAAACCTAGCGGTTTTAACTCGAGTTTTTTTTTGTTCCATTTTTTCGCAAGCGAAAAATCAAAAAAAACTCGCCCCGGCTACCCAGTTGCAAAATGCAAGTTTAGCTGGCAATCTTTTTTTTAGAAACTTCCTGCTACTGCAACTGCACAAGCAACTGTACAGCCAACCATTGGGTTGTTTCCCATTCCCATAAAGCCCATCATTTCTACGTGAGCAGGAACTGAAGAGCTACCCGCAAACTGAGCGTCTGAGTGCATACGGCCCAAAGTATCTGTAAAGCCGTAGCTAGCAGGACCCGCTGCCATGTTATCTGGGTGCAAAGTACGACCTGTACCACCACCAGAAGCAACAGAGAAGTATTTTTTACCAGCGAGGAGGCGTTCCTTTTTGTAAGTACCTGCAACTGGGTGCTGGAAACGTGTTGGGTTTGTAGAGTTTCCTGTGATAGAAACATCAACATCTTCGTGCCACATAATTGCAACACCTTCGCGAACATCATCTGCACCGTAGCATTTTACGATGAGGCGTTCTGGGTTGTTACCGTAAGGGATTTCTTTAACAACTGTGAGGGCCTTGTCTGTACCTTCGCCGTTGAAATAGTCAAACTTTGTCTGAACATAAGTAAATCCGTTGATACGGCTGATAATCTGAGCAGCGTCTTTTCCAAGACCGTTCAAAATAACGCGAAGCTTGTTCTTGCGAACTTTGTTTGCGTTTGCAGCGATTTTAATTGCACCTTCGGCAGCAGCGAAAGATTCGTGACCAGCCAAGAATGCAAAGCACTGTGTTTCTTCGCTCAAAAGACGAGCACCCAAGTTTCCGTGACCAAGACCAACTTTGCGGTCATCGGCTACAGAACCTGGCAGACAGAATGCCTGAAGTCCTTTTCCGATATTTGCAGCAGCTGTAGAACCAGTTTTGTCACCAGTTTTTTCTGCTTCTTTAATTGCGATTGCAGAGCCCAAAACATAAGCCCATTTTGCATCTTCAAAACAAATCTGCTGTGTAGACTGGCAGATTTCATAAGGATCAAATCCACGAGCCTTGCACAGGTCGCGAGCCTGGTTCAAACCTGCTTCGCCTTCTGCAAAACCATATTCTTTCAAAGCCTTGTTTACCTGTGGGATACGGCCTTCATAATCTTCAAATAATGACATATAAATCTTCCTTTTTGCCGCATGGACGCGGCATCATTAGTTATTCAAAGCAAGTGACAAGTTTTTTTTGAAAAAAAACTTGTGGAGTAAAAATTACAGGAGGTAATTTTTACGGCCTACTCTTTTCTTGGGTCAATAAGGCGAACCATGCCCTGATCTTCAGTTACACGACCATAGTGAGTGCGTGCACCTTCAATTGCTTCGTTGGCAGGTTTTCCAGCCTTGAGAGCGTCCATCAATTTACCAAAGTTGATACAGTTGTAGCCGATAACCTGGTTGTCTTTATCAACAGCCATAGTTTCAACATAACCTTCTGTCATTTCCAGGTAGCGAGGACCAGTTTTGCGAGTTGCAAACATAGTTCCAACCTGAGAGCGGAGGTTCTTTCCCAAATCTTCGAGAGAAGCACCAACTTTCAAACCGCCTTCAGAGTAAGCCGACTGAGTACGACCGTAAACAATCTGCATAAAGAGTTCGCGCATTGCAGTGTTGATAGCGTCGCAAACAAGGTCAGTGTTCAAAGCTTCAAGCAAAGTTTTTCCGATAAGGATTTCACTTGCCATAGCAGCTGAGTGAGTCATACCAGAACAACCGATTGTTTCAACCAATGCTTCTTCGATAATACCGTCTTTAACGTTCAAAGAAAGTTTACAACATCCCTGCTGAGGTGCACACCAACCAATACCGTGTGTAAAACCAGAAATGTCTTTGATTTCCTTAGCCTGAACCCATTTTCCTTCCTCAGGAATTGGTGCAGGTCCATGATATGCGCCTTTTGCTAAAGGACACATATGTTCTACTTCTGCTGTGTAGATCATAGATTACCTCGAAATATTAGTAAAATAGAGTTTTGACAGTCGGTACTTTCAGGTACGATAAAAAATTCATGTAGACCCTTTTACCGAAAATCAACGCACAAATAATAGCACAAAGAAAAATCCTCTACAATAAAGCAGAGGATTTCTTGAAACGAATTAGGCATTGCTAACTTAGACCGGCAATCGAAAGGGGTGTGGCTTTTTCGAAGCTGGACCTGCCATTCGAATGAAATACAACTTAAACGAAGCATCTCCCGTCATACGAAAGGAAAGCGGCTCCATCGAAACAGTCCTCGCCATTCGAAAAATTCACACCACCACTAGGTAAACCTGCCATTTCCCTTTAATTCTTTTTTACAGACACAAGGGTAAGGTCATCATACTGAGGGTCCTGGCAAAGTCCCATGTAGTAAAGGCTGGTTTGATCTTCTTCGTCCTCAACTCTTTGTGAACAGTAGTCGCTATATTCCTTAAAGCAAAGTCGAAGAAAGGAATCAATTTTTTTGTCGACTTTAATTTTTTCACTGCCATTTTCTTTGTATGGTTTGTAAATGCGGAAAATCTTTTCAATGGAAACTAATGCCATAATTGCATTTTCTGCACTTGCTTCCATTCTGGTAAAATCAAAATTGAATTCAAGTGGAACTTCGCCTTCCATATTTTTCTTTAAAGTGTAAAGCCTTTGATCAAAGACAGCTTCAATAATATCTTTAACACGTTCTGGAGAAAATTCTTCACTCATTTCTTCGTCACGGTTATTTCCCTTTGAAAGAATTACAGAACCATCGCTTCTGCGGATAAGTCTTTTTGCTTCTTCAATACCGTCAGTGTAAAGGAAAAGGACATCATTCTTTTTTAAACAGACTTTTGAAACTTTATATCCGCCCTTCATATCAACAAGGTCAGTCGGGAAAATTCCTGCTGCCGGCGTTTCCTGCAAAGTGATAATTTTTTTAGTCCTTGTTTCAGAATCATAAAGATGAACTTGATTGTCACCTGCATTGCAAAAATAAATTTCTCCGGTCTTTGTGTTTAAGATTCCGAGTGTAAAGGCAGCAAAGCGTCCTTTAAATCCTCTGGATTCCAATAAGTCATTTATCTGTCCAACCACCGGTGCCAGGTTTGTTCCCTGAGCAGGATTTTTCATATTCCAGTGATTAAAATAATTCAAAAAGAGGGTAGCCACTTCCACCATAATAAGGGCCGCCGGAACTCCGTGACCTGAAACATCACATTTAATTATGGCAAAGTGATTTTCATCCAGCTGCTTATAGTCAAAATAATCTCCTGAAAGTTCATCAGCACCAGCGTAGTAAGAAAAGAAATCTGCTCCCTTTGCTTTGAGTGAACCTGTCGTAAGAGTGTTGCCATTTTGATCAGTCTGTAAAGGAATAAATTTAGTTTGAATTTCTTTTCCCAAAGTTAAATTTTTTGAAGCCTTTGCCGCATCAATTAAACCGTGGGTCATTTCGTTTACAGTCTCAGACAGCATACCAATTTCGTCACGACTTTTAATTTTAATGTCCTTGCCTTCAAGCTTTGCTTTATCATCTGTATCACGAATTTTTGCAAGATGCTTAACCAGTTTGTTCAAAGGTGAAACGATGATTGTAGAAACAATAATTGAAGAAATGAAGGCCGCAAGTAGGGCAAGCAAAATCATTGTAATGGAAATATTTCTGATTGTAGTTTTTGTCTGTGACAGTTCTTCAATCAAAGACTGTGTTGAAACTTTTACAAAAATCATTCCGTGCACATAAGTTTGATCTGAACCGCGGCGGTAAAGAAGTGGTTTGTAAAAAAGATATTCTGAATTTTCATAATCGATACTTTCAGGATTATATGCTGGCAGAGAACCGCTGGCTTCTTCAGAAATTTCATTCAAAATATTTTCAATTCTTTCGTTAAGCTGCTTTCGAATTTGATCAAGTTCTATTCTTCTTTCTGTGGATTCCTGATCATTTTTGTCTAAGAGTGAACTGGCTTCACGAATAACTTCTGACAGTTGATTTGGAATGTCACCTAATTTTTCCAAAGCCACCTGGTTTAGTTTTTTAGACTCTTCGATGATTGATTTTGCATCCTGGTCTGTGATGCGGCTGAGTCCGTAAACATAAGTGTCTGTATCAATTTTAGATTCAATATTTTTGTCAGTTGTGGCCCAGACGTAATCCATAGCCGTAGAATCTTCTTCTTCAGAAAAACCTGTGATGGTTGCAAATTCTGCTTCCCTTAAGGCGCTTACTTGATTTGCGGTATCTTGCAAAGAAAGATTGTCACCCCTTGTTGAAAGAGGCAGGTAAACTTTACTTCCACTTTCAAGTGAATCCAAAATGATTTTGCTTCTGTCATAAAGTCCTTTAGAAAGTGTTTCTTCTCCATTAGAAGTAAGAATATATCTGAAGGTAAAAATCAAAAGGGCAGAAATAATCATTACCAGCAATGTTGAGTTGAACATCAGTTTTGAACGAAGACTCAAGCCCCTTCTTTTTAACACCTTGATTTTATTTTTTCTTTCCTTTGGCATAAGGCCTCCTTTGACCAGCGCTTCAACTTCTGCTTTAACAAGAACACTTTCTTTTGCACTTGAAATCAATCCCAAAACAGAACCGACAAATGCAATCACAAAAAATAGACTCAGCGCAATCATTATGATTGTAGAAATATTCGTATTAACTTTGTAGAAAGACTGAATAGCCTTCCATGTAGACTGCAAAGTAAACTTGTGCTTAACTTTTACAGTACCGTATTCTTTTATGTCTAAGACTTTATTTTTTGTCATATAAAGTCCGCGGCTTTCGTGCTGCAAAATTACATAATACTGACCAGCTTCAACATCTTTTATTTTGATTCCATTTATTCTTGAATCCGAAGCAATAGAAAAATCACCATCCTCTTTTGAAAGAACATAATCGTATGGGGCCTTTCCATCTTCGTCTATGTAGATACCAGTCACATTTCCATCGTAAGTAAAACCACCGCCCACAATTTCCATAGAAAGGCAGCCGTAATCGTCCACATTGGAAGTCACACTTGTAACAAAAGTGGAAGGCTGGTACTTGTTTAAGATAAAATATGTTTTTGTGTCCGGCCCGATGTTTCCTGCGCTGTCAATTGCTGCGACTGAAAAAGCGTAAATGCCGTTTCTTCTGTTTGAAAAAGATTGACTGTTTTTTTCTTTTTCGTTTCTGATGTAGCGGGGGCTTTCTGAAACAGATGGCAAATTTTCTTCAGCCTTAATTTTTATTTCTTCAAGCAGGGCCAGGGTACTTTCCTTGCTTAAAGAAATTTTGTGATATTTATTTTCTGATAACCTGTATGGAAGTGAATCCATGTATTCAAGTGACCATGTGTAACCTTCAATGTCATCATCTTCTGCATTTGCCTGCCAGCTTACTTCAAAAGAATTTGATGAAAGCATTCCGTAATCATCAACTTCAGGAAAATTGATTTCTACTGCTTTTGGTGCTTGTGTGTCACGGTAATAAGTAAGGCTTGCACTTTCTGACCAGTTGCCGGCATAGTCTAACTGTCTGGCTTTTAAATACCATTCGCCGTCTTTGTCTGCAGCATTTTCAAAAATGCTTTCTGTTGAAATTTTCTTCAGTTTTTTTTCAGGTTCTTTATTTTTATCCTGAGTCCAAATCCATGAAAATCCCTGAATGCCACTTGAATCTTCTGCTGCCTGAATTTCTATTTTTGCAAGATTTTCATTTGATCTTTTTCCTTCAGTAAAAGACAGGGCTTTTAAAAGCGGTGACTTTGCAGTGTGGTCTTTTACAAGTGCCATAATCCTGTTTTTACCGCCGCTTTCTTCCTGCCAGACGAATGCCAGATTTTTTGAAGAAATAAGGCTTTGACAAAAAGACGCGTGGCTTGAAGAAAGTTTTACCGGGTCTTCCCAGAAGGAACCTGTTTTTTTTACAAGGTATGTGCTTTCGTTTCCGTGCTGACTGTCAAACCAGAGGGCGTAAAGAGAATTCTTGTATGTAAAAAGGGAAGGGCGACTGGAATTTCCTTCAGTATTCAGTTTGATTGCCTGACCTTTTACTTTGCCGGAAGCGTTAAGCTGGGCACAAATAAGATCTGATGAAGAAGAGTTAAAAGATTTTCTTTCAAAAACTAAATAAATGGCGGAATTAAAAACTGTAAGATATGGCCGCTGACAGTTGAATGTTGAAAAAGAGGAAGTGTCATCTTCCAAAAGACAATCGCTTCCCGTAACAAGCACTGGGCTTGACCATGTAGACAAGCCGTCACTTGAAGAAGTTGCAAAAATCTGGAAGGACAAAAGATCTCCCTGGGCATAGCGTTCCTGAAAAAGTACAAGATCCTGACTTCCATTTTTTATAAGGAAGGGAGCAAAAGGGGATGAAGCATTTGTTGTTTCATTTGCAGGTGAAAATTCTTTAAAATCCGACCATACCAGGCCGTCACTCGAACTGCATACAAAATGGAAAAATCTTCATTCTTAGCAAGGTTTGCAAAAAGTACCAGAGAGCCATTTGCACTTTCATAAAGACGTGGTGAAATTAAAGGAGCTTCGGTTTCCGGGAAGGTGAATGTCTGCCAGCTTTCCCCATAATCCGCAGAAATAAAAATGCTTATGTCTTTAACGGAAGAAAGACATGCTAAAGCCCACAGTCCATTTCCTGTTGCACATGAAGAATAAACTTCAGGAATTTCTCCGCTGTATGAAAAAGGACCTGCAATTCTTTTTGGACTTGTAAAAGTTATGCCGTCATAAGTTTTTGAAAATGAAATATAGATTTGTGAATTTGATTTATCTACTTCTTC
Organism: Desulfovibrionaceae bacterium; assembly: GCA_963605975.1. GTDB lineage: Bacteria > Spirochaetota > Spirochaetia > Treponematales > Treponemataceae > Treponema_D. The sequence goes on from CAVCWN010000116.1 coordinate 8,283, forward strand.
AAAAAAAACTGCTGAACATGAATTTTTTGAAGTGACTGTTTGCGCAAATCGTGAATCACTTGCACTAGAAGACAAGGCC
>CAVCWN010000117.1:0-5361 GCA_963605975.1 Desulfovibrionaceae bacterium
TATGATGAACCTTTGTATAATAAAATAATTGATGATTTGGGTATTAAGCAACTTTCGCAGAGGAAAGATTATTTGGGAGTTGATGGTTGTAATCTGTCTGGGGGGGAAAAACAAAAAGTTGCTTTTGCCAGATTCTTGTATTCTTTAAAATATAAGAGAATTGCTATTCTTGATGAACCTTTTGCTAATATGGATTTAGTATCAAAAAAGAAATGTTTGGAAATATTGAGTAATTACATAGAAGCAAAACATTTAGTTTTATTTATTTCTCATAACATTTCAGATGTGTTGAAGACTTCTTCTGAATATATAGTGTTTGAAAAAGACGGGCAAATCCTTAAATATTCAAAAGATAAGGTTAAAGAATCAGCCATAGTTAATGAATTACTGGAGATAAAGCGTGAAGAATAAAAAAGAACTGCCTGTATGTGAGGAGCCAATATTTACAGCTTTTTTGGAGTATGCTTTTCCATGTTCAATACTTCAGACAAATATCTGTTTCCAAAATCTTTTATATGTCTCTTTTTTCGATTTGTATTGGAACAATAATTGTGATGAAAAATTGAAATTGTATAATTTTAATTTACTTGATTATTTACTTTTTGATTCCAGAATTATTGATAAAAGCATTGTGGATATTGATAATAAAATTAATAATAAGTTAAAAAAATGGATCGATGAAGACTATTATATTTACGCCTTTATAGATGAACCTAAATTAAATGCAACTCAATTTAGTGATTTTGTACATAAAATACATGTGTCCTTAATTTTTGGCTATGATGATTACTTTAATAATTTTTCAATTCTTAATTTTGATAAAAATAAAAAGTTTGGAAAAATTAGTATTAATCAAAAAGATTTAAAAAAAGCATGTTTGTCTAATGTTGATGAAACAAAATTTATTTTATTGAAACCAAGTTTTGATGTGGTAAATGTTGAAATAAAATTGATAGAGAAAAGGCTTTCTTATTATTTGCAAGGAAAAAATATTGAAGTTGGAAAATGTCGAAATATATTGTCAAATGATTATTTTTGGGGAATAAACATATATACTCCTTTGTGTGACTATATAAATAAAAATAATATATTAGACTTTAGGCTTTTTAAATTACTCGAAGAACATAAGGTGTATCTATATAGGGAGCCTCTAAAAATTGCAATTTTTAGAGGCAACTATGAAAATGCGACATTTTAAGTCTTTGTATTTCAAAGACTTAAAATTCGACGGCATCTCTAAAAAAGCATTGAAAATGTTTTTTTAGAGATGCCCTATAATGTTTATAAATACTTGCTTCCAATTATTAAAAATGCTAGTTTAGAAAAAGATTATTTATAATTGATAAATTTAATTAAAAAAATGAATTTGCTCACTTTAAGACAAAATTCAATTGGAAATGCAGATAATAAAAACAAACTTTTGAATTTTCTTATGGACATAAAAAATAAAGAACTTTCTACGTTAAATAAATTTATAAATGATTTGAGAGAATATCTGGAAGAACATGTTGATTATAATATCGACTATTTGGATTAAGACATTTTTTTTTGAAGTAAGTGCAAATTTCTTTTGCTTACTTGTAATTTAAAAAAAAATCATTATTATATAGATAGTCCTTGTTGGGGACAAAAAAATTTTTCGTAATGATAAGCCGCTGAGGCGGTCTTTTAAGGAGTTATGATTATGAAAAAGATGGTTACTTTAGTTCTTCTTGCTCTTGTTGGAATTGCGGGTGCTTTTTCTTTGGACCTTGCAGGCATTCAGGGTACATGGCAGGATTCAAGATGGGATGCTGACTGGACAATGCGCGCAGACGGTCACATTATTCTTTCTTACTCAAGCGACGGTGAAGTTGTTTATGATTTTAACGAATCAACAATTCAAAACTTCAAGCCTGTAGCCAGCCTTTCTGGTGCAGGATTTGAATTTGACTGCAAGGCAACTGGTCGCCACTACAAGTTCATTAAGGGGCTTAATCTTGATTCAAGTTTGGAAATGACAATTACTCCTAACTGGGATCAGGAAGTTTACACAAAGACTCTTCCTTTTAAGAAATAGTTTTTTTAATGTGTCTTTGTGAATTAAAAAAGAAAACTTTAGAAAAAAATAAAAGTAATAGGGGCTGCCTGAGGGCGGCCTTTTTTTTGTAAAGGGAGCCTCTAAAAATTGCAATTTTTAGGGGCAACTCTGAAAACGCGACATTTTAAGTCTTTGTATTTCAAAGACTTAAAATTCGAGAGGTATCTCTAAATCGATTTTTCTTGAAAATGCAGCTTGCGTCAGGCCCTGGACCACCCGCGAAGCTTGTTTTAACAAGCGAAGCGGAAGAAAAAAGTGCCGCCATTTGCGGCACTTTTTTCTTTGAGGGTTACCGAAGTGGGGAAGGGCCTTTACAAAAGACGCTTACGCCCAGAAAAAAAATAAGGGGATTTTTAGTAAAAAAATCAAAGTTGACATAAGAAAAATCATGGAATAAATTAAGATTACTAATTTTTTTTTAGAGGTCTGAATATGTATTCAAAGAATGATGTTGCCCCTGTGCCTCCTATGGGTTGGAATTCCTACGATTATTACAACACTATGGTTACAGAGGATGAAGTAAAGGCTAATGCTGCTTACATGGCTGGTCATTTAAAAGACTTTGGCTGGGAATATGTGGTTATAGATATTCAATGGTCAGACCCGGCGGCTGGTTCTAAAAATCCGGATGTCCAGTATATTCCTTTTTCGCATTTTTCTCTTGATGAATATTCCAGGCAGATTCCGGCAGAAAACCGTTTTCCTTCCAGTAAGGGGGGCAAGGGGTTTAAGCCTTTGGCTGATTACATTCATTCTTTGGGTTTGAAATTCGGCATCCACATTATGAGGGGCATTCCTCGCTATGCGGCCCACAACCACATGAAGGTTAAGGGAACTTGTATGACGGCTGATCAAATTGCAAATCCTTACAGCATTTCTAGGTGGAACCCAGACATGTATGGCCTTGATGTTACCAAAGAAGGTGCTGCTGCTTACTATGACAGCATTTTTGAATTGTATGCCCAGTGGGGTGTGGATTATGTAAAGGTGGATGACATTTGTAATACAAATATGTATCCGTCAAACCCTTATTCAGCTGAAAAAGAAATTGAATTGATTGCTGCTGCTATAGAAAAGTGTGGCCGCCCTATGGTTTTGAGTTTGAGCCCGGGGCCTGCTGTTATAGAAAAGGCATGGCATCTTGAAAAATATGCAAACATGTGGCGCATTACTGATGATTTTTGGGACACTTGGCCTTTGCTGAAAAATATGTTTGAGCGTTGTGAGGTGTGGCAGCGTCATGTGGGACAGGGCAACTGGCCTGACTGCGATATGCTGCCTTTAAATAAACTGGGTAAGGGGTTTGGTTCTGAATGGCAGACAAGACTGACCCATGATGAACAAAAAACTATGCTGACTTTGTGGTGTATTTTCCGTTCACCGCTGATGATTGGAACCGATCTTGTCCAACTGGATGACTGGACTTTAAAACTTTTGACAAATGATGAAGTTTTGGGCCTGGAAAAGAATTCCCACGGGGCTTACCAGTTGAGGCGGAACGAGGAAGACTGCATTTGGGCAAGTTACGTAAATGGCTGCCCTCACAAGGAAAGTGGCGTAAACCTTGCCATGTTTAATTTGTCTGACAGCGAAAGGGAAGTTTCTGTTAAACTGAGTGACATTCGCGGCATTCAGGAAGGAACTATTTATTTTGTCCGCGACTTGTGGGAAAAAAATAATCTTTTCCCTCTGGACGGTGGTGCTGAACTGTCACTGACCATTCCAACCCACGGCGCAAGCCTTTTGCTTTTGTCTACAAAATAGTTTTGTAATATCTGCCTCTGGAAGTGGGATTTTCAGGGGCATCTTAAAGAAATATTTTTTAGCTGGTGAAAAAAATGAAGTATATTAGAAGACTCTTTTTGGTTTGCTGAATTTGGTGAGGAATGGTAAATAGGTTATTCTTTGTACAAATTGTTCTTTACCGCTGTAGCAACATCATCAGAGACAGTTCCCGTTTTTGGATTTGGCATAAGCCCCTTTCGACCTAATATCATTCCTAAGCGACCAACATCTTTCATCATATCTCTAGTTGCTATGACAACATCAAAATCAGTCCACCCACCTTTTACCTTGTCTAGATATTCTGTATTTCCGGCATAAGTTGCTCCAGCATCCAATGCTATTTGGATTTTTTCGTCTTTACAAAAAACTAGAATTATCTGCTTTTCTTTCTCTGCAGGTGCTTCATCTGTGAGTGCATTATTTGTATCATTTGAGCATGAAAACAGTGATAAGAGAAGAAATATTAAAAGAAAGTTTTTATGTTTCATAGAAATCTCCAAAATTCGAACTTTTCCGAGTCTAAAAAGCTTTTTTATTTTTGTCAACATTACTTTGTAAAGTAACTTTGTTTACGCCACCCCCCATCTCTTTTACCCCAACATCACATCCAGAATCATCATCAAAACAAAGCCCAGGGCAAAACCTATGGTGCCGCCGTTGGAATGTTTGCCACGGCTGGCTTCGGGGATCAGTTCTTCAACAACGCAAAAGAGCATGGCTCCGGCTGCGAAAGACAAAAGGTAGGGTAAAAGAGGGACAATGATTTTTGAAAGTAAGATGGTAAAAATAGCAGCAATGGGTTCCACAATGCCTGAAAGACTGCCGTAAAGAAAGGCTTTTATTTTGCTGCCACCGGAATTTTTTAAGGGCAGGGAAATAATTGAACCTTCCGGAAAGTTTTGTATGGCAATGCCTAAGGCAAGGGAAAAGGCTGCCTGGTAAGTGATGGACTGGCCCGCTTGCAAAAAGGCTGAAGCTACAACGCCAACTGCCATGCCTTCAGGAATGTTGTGCAAGGTTACGGCCAAGACAAGCATGGTTGTTTTTTTTAAATGGCTGTTGGGCCTGCCGTCAGGTGTCTGGCTGGTGGGGTGCAAATGGGGGATAATCATATCAAGTAAAAACAAAAAGGCCATGCCCAGTAAAAATCCTGAAGCTGCCGGAAACCACGAAAAGTCCCCCATGTTTCTAGCGGATTCAATTGAAGGTATAAGAAGTGACCATACCGAAGCCGCAACCATTACCCCCGAAGCAAATCCCAAAAGGACTTTTTCCAGTTTGTCATTTAATTCCTTTTTTAAAAAGAAAACTGTTGCCGCCCCCAAAAGGGTGCCTAAAAATGGAATGGAAAGTAAAATAAATGTCTTCATATAAACAAATAATAATATGTTTTTGCGATTATGTAAAGGTTTTTATTTTTTTATTTTGCAGCATCCCGCATTTTGTTAAACGGCCCTTGTGCCACTTGCTGCGCGCGGTCCTTCGGACGGCCTCCG
>CAVCWN010000118.1:0-5587 GCA_963605975.1 Desulfovibrionaceae bacterium
TCGCCGGACATTCACCTATTTCGTAAACGCCTGCGCCTCGCCGGACATTCACCTATTTCGTAAACACCTGCGTCTCGCCGGACATTCACATCTTTCGTAAACCACCCGCGCCTCGCCGGACATTCACGCCATTCGTAAACGTCCCCTAGTCCTTCGCGAAATCCGAAAAATTCCTGGCAATTTTTGTCTGGGCGTTTGAAGAAAGTGTAAAGTAGTAAGGCTGACTTGATGATTTAAATACGTACTCAGCAGGACTAGTACTTTCATTTCCATCCTGGTCAACTGTTACTTCTTCAGCTTTTGTCTGGTAAGCAGCAAGTTCAGTCTTGCTTCCGTCTGTGGCCGTGATTTTTACTTTTGCAAAAGGAAGAGCTTCCTGGGAAAGAGCATAAGAATCATCAAGCCATGAAGCTACTCTCAAAAATGAAAGTCCGTTTGCCCAAGTTGAAACTTTATCACTGTCAATCTTTTCTTCATCAACAGGACTTGAAGAAGAAATCAAATTCCATACAGTTCCTGTAGAAGAATTTTCGCTTTCATCATCCGAAGAAGAAGCTACAAAATCTTTTTCGAAAGTCACAGACTGACCGTCTTTTTCAAAAGTGATTTGTGAAATTCCGCTTTCACTAAAATCGTAAACCATCGTGTCACGAAGAGCAGCAATGTCTTTTGTAAAAAGACCATCCAGGCCTTCGCCCAGAATGTAAACTTGATTTTTGCCATCCAGCTGAATGTAACACTGACCGCCAGTCACAGTATCTTTTCCAATTTTTACCTGACGTAGCAATTCACCATCAGAAAAAAGTTCCACTTGAATTGCCCGGCTTTCATTTAAACCATAGCGATCTTCGTTCCCTTCTGCCGAAGAAGAAACGCTGCCTACAATTTTCATTTTTGTAAGGCTGTCCAAAAGACGCTGAACAGTGTCACTGTCTGCCTTATATTTTTTTTCGCCAACGTACCAGCTGTCATTTTCCTTTACAAGATTTATTTTTCCCTTGTCCAAAGAAGTGATTGTAAGCTGGTCAGCATCTTCCTTTACAGTCAAAGTTTGAATTTTAGACTTGCCTGTAAAAATCAGCTGAAGCGCATAAATGACTGCAAAGATAAAAATCAAAATGCAGAGAATTATTTTTCTTGTATTTTTATTTGATTTTGATTTAGGAGCATTTGCCTGATTCATTTATTTTTCCTCCTGACTTCCACTTTCCTCTTCCTTAGAATTTTCTTTTTTTTCAATTTCTTTTACGGAAGGATTTTTTTGATACTTAATGCGAATAGCATTTCTGTGAGCCTTTCTTGCAAGGAAAACAAAAAGTCCTGCAAGGGCAACCAGCAAAGCTAGACCTACTTCATTAAAATATTTTACAAAATTAACAAGAGGCCCCTTTTGCATAGAAAGAGATGCCAGACTCAACCCCTTTGTGCGCATTGAACAAAGGTCCGCGTTGCCAGTCATGTAGTCAACAGTATTACGCAAGAAGTAAGCAATCGGTTCTTTTGAATTTTCAGACAAAAGCTGCTGACTTGTGATGTAAGAAGAAGCTGCCAGGAAAATTTTTCCAGGTTGTCTGCTGTAAGAAAGATGCTTGTTCAAAGACATTGAATCTTCTGTGGCAGCATTTTCATTTACAACGGCGGTTTCAGAAGAAGCCCCGTCTGCATTTTCACCGCTTTCTTCTACAGGCGCCTTGTCGAATGCAGAATGGAATTTTCCTTCAAGCAAAACTGCCAGGCTGTGAGGACCAGTAAATGTGGATGGTTCTGAAATCATAAGCGGGCTTAAGTAAATGTCATTTTCTTCTGTCCATGATTTTTCTGAAGAAGAAGCCAATGTCGTAAGAGTAACTTCATCCTGGTTTACACCGCTTGTGTCAATTGAACCTGTCTGAACAAAAAGAACAAAGCCTAAATTGTCAGTAATAGGATTATTTTTGGCCAGCTGATTTTTCTGCAGGGCAGGAGCATAATAGAACTTTAAGTTTCCATACTGTTCATTCACTTCTGAATAGCAACTGTCATCAAAAACATAATTTTTGTTCAGCTTAAGGCCGTACTTTTCCAGCATATCTTCAAGGCCGGTCGTCAAAGGAGAATATGTCGGAGCAGAATATTGAGCGTAATAAGAATCTTCCTGCTTTTCTTCAAAAGGATCCAGGAAAAGAATCAAGTTTCCGCCCTTCATCAAGAATTGGTCAATCTTGTAAAGTTCCTTTTCTGTAAATTTAGTTTTTGGGCCGTCAATAATTATGCTTTCCACATAAGAAGGAATGTCTTTTGAAAGCAAATCAATTTCTTCTAGAGTGTATGTGTCTGTAAGAAGACCAGCGAAATTTACAGCGCTCATGTTCCTTGTGTCATCCGTAGACATTTCACCATGGTTTGTGATGTAAGCAATCGAAGTTGTTTTTGAAACAATCTGCTTAATGTAATTTTCCAAATCCTCTTCCAGATTATCCAGGCCACTCACCATCCATGTTCTGAAAATTGTCTGTGAAATTGAAACAGGCACAACGCGTGACTTGTCACCATATTCCAAAACAATGTCTATGGTTGCGTAAGAAGTTTTGTTATCTTCATCCTGATAAGTCAAAAGTTGAGTTCCATACTTTTCGTTCAAATCAAGAACTTCCTGACCAGAAGGATCTTTAACAGTATAATCAATTTTGTTGCGGAACTTTTTGTTTACCTTTTCTACAGCCTCTTCAACATAATCTTCCACTTCACTGTAACCGCTTATTCCAGCCTGCTCCAAAGAAGAAGACTTATAAAGGGTAAGCTTTAAATTTTCCTTTAAGCCCGAAAGAATATTTGTGTTATTGATGATGCTTGAAATTTTTGTAGTAAGAGTATATTCAAGACCGCTTGTAGAAGTAATAGGATTTATAGTTTCAATTTGATCCGCATAAGTAATTACAAGACCCATGTAAACTTTTTCTGCCGTAGCCTGGTTGTCTTTAAAAACCTGAATCTGCGACTTGTAAAGTCCCAGGTCGTATGCAAGGTCCTGATTTTCCTTTTTATCCATGTTGTAGATTTCATAAGAAAAATTTTTGGAAGAAGCATTTTTGTATTCAAGAAGAATATCACTTATGTACTGTTCCACACTGTCATAAGGAGAAGGCAGATTTTTTGTAAAGAAAACTTTTACACTAAGCGGTTCTTCAATTGTCTTTACAACTTCCTTGCTGGCCTGACTTAAAGAATATGACCGCTGCTTAGTTAAGTCAATTCTAAAAAAAGCCCTTGAAGCAACAAGATTAATCAAAAGCAAAAGAATTACAAAAAGCAAAAGATCACTTCTTGAAGACTTAAGCCATGCAGTAAATTTATTTCCCTTTTTTGCAGAATTATTTTTCATAGCCTAGCCCCTCTTTTCATTTTTCAAAACATTAACTGTAAGTGCAATAAAAAGCGCAGTCACAGAAAGAAAGTAAATCAAATCCCTGGAATCCAGAATGCCGCGGGAAACAGACATAAAATGACTTCTAGCAGAAATAAATGAAATGACAGAATAAATGCTACCAGGAATCAATTGAGAAAAATAATCCAAAATTGTAAGCAAAAGACAAATTGCCGCAGAAATAAAAAATGCCACAATTTGATTTTTAGTTACAGAAGAAGCAAAAGTTCCAATTGCAGTAAAAGATGCAAGCAGCAAAATCGCTCCCAGATATCCCCCGATGATAGGGCCATAATCCGGGCTGCCAAAAATGCAGCATGCTACAACATAAAAAAGTGTAGGCACCAAAAGGTAAATGCTGGAAACAAAAGCCGCAAGATACTTACCCAAAACAATGTCACCAGTAGAAAGCGGCAAAGTCACCAGAGTTTCAAAGGAGCCAGTCTTTTTTTCTTCAGAAAAAATCCTCATTGTTAAAGCAGGAATAAAAATGCTAAAAAGAAGAGGCAGCCACTCAAAAAAATACCTTAACTCTGCGCGGTTATAAGCAAAGAATGTAGAAAAGAAAATAAATCCCGCAGCCAAAAGAAAAAGTGCCATCACAATGTAAGGAATTGGACTTGTAAAATATGCCTTCAATTCGCGCTTAAAAATTACCTTCCAGGCGCTTTTTTTTGTATTCGATTTTGTCATTTTCCAGCTCCCTGACCATTAAGAGTAAGTTCCTTGAAAACATCTTCAAGAGAATTCTTTTTAAGAGAAAGTTCGTAAAGGTCAATATTTTTGCTAACAAGAATTTTTGAAATTTGAGGGCGCACTTCTTTAGTCACATTCATCTGCACCTTAAAGAAATCATCTTCCTGAGAGACATTCACGCCGCTCACTCCATCCAGACCAGAAAGGGTCTCTTTCACCAAAGCTTCAGATTCAGCTTTGACACAAAGGTTTACAGTCATAGCCCCCTGGTGCTGCTCCCGCAAAATATTTATATCAGAATCCGCTGCAATTTTTCCGCGCGAAATAATAATTACCCTGGAACAAAGCATTTCCACTTCGCTCAAAATGTGAGTTGAAATAATTACAGTTCTTGTTTTTCCAATTTCGCGGATCAAGTCACGAACTTCCGCAACTTGAATAGGGTCCAATCCCGAAGTAGGTTCATCCAAAATAAGAATTTCCGGGTCGCCCATAAGAGCGTGGGCCAAACCAACACGCTGCCTGTTACCGCGGCTTAAATCGGAAATATTTTTATGCATTTGATCTTCAAGACCACAAACCTTAGTAAGATAAGGAATTCTTTCTTTAGAATTTACCCCCTGAACATTTGCAACATATTCAAGGTAGTCAGCAACAATCATATCTCCATAAAGAGGAGCAGATTCGCTCATGTAACCGATTTTCTTTTTACAATTAACACTTTCATTGCAAACATCCATGCCGTCAATCTTAATGCTGCCAGCGGAAGGTTCCAGGTAACCGCATATCATTCGCATGGTAGTTGTTTTTCCAGCACCGTTTGGACCAAGAAGACCAACAATTTCGCCCGTCTTGATGGAAAAACTGATGTCGTCAACTGCACGAAAAGATCCAAAGTCCCTGGAAACGTGCTCAACTTCAATCATTTTTTTCTCCTGCTAAAAACTAAAAGGTCAGAAAAGCAAAAGTTGTAAAAAAAAACAAAGCTGCAAAAAAACAAAATGCAAAAATCCGGCCCAAAGTTTTTATTTTTTCAATAGTAGATTTCAATATAATAAAATCCAACTAAGTAAACAAGGAAAGAAAAAATTGGTTAAGTCCATAACAAAGATTTTATTCTTCCATCACAGCCTGTGCCAGCTGGTCAGCGCAAGAAGTCGGTCTGGACCGGCACGTGTTACCATGCAAAACATCATAAATTTTCTGGGCCTCCATTCCTTCCACCAGCTTAGAAAGAGCCTTCAAATTGCCATTACAGCCGCCTTCAAATTCCACATTGTGAATTTTTCCATCATCATCTTTGTCAAAAGTAATTTGCAGGGAACAAGTGCCATGCGTTTTAAAAGTGTGCTTCATACTTTCATTATACTGATTTTTTTCGCCAGAGAAAACTTTTTTTATTTTTTTTAAAGCATCCCGCCTTTTGTTAAACGGCCCTTTCAGCCTTGCTAGAAACGGCGCACATTCGTGCTTGTTGCAAATACCGCT
>CAVCWN010000119.1:0-24504 GCA_963605975.1 Desulfovibrionaceae bacterium
ATGTCCAGTGGGGAACTGGCTGCTACTGTGATGATAGATGCAATTTATCGTCTGGTGGATGGCGTTATCACCCATGAATCGCTTGACGAAGAAAGTTTTTCTGACGGACTTTTGGAATATCCTCAGTATACAAGGCCAAGTGTATACCGCGGCATGGAAGTTCCTGCAGTTTTAACTGGGGGAAACCACGAAGAAATCCGAAAGTGGCGCCTTAGAAAGAGCCTTCAGAAAACTTTGCGCAATCGTCCTGATTTGATTGCCAAGGCTATGGAAAATGGTACTCTTTCTTTAGAGGCAGAAAAAATGATCGAAGAACTTACGGATTTTGTTACTTACAAAAATGACCGTAAGAAAAGCAGGCTGCTTAGAGCTTTAAGAGCTAAAGAGGCCCGCAATAACCAGGAGAAATAAAATGGATCTTATTAAGACTATTGAAGAACAGCAGAAGAAAGAAAATGCTTTGACTTTCCAGGTTGGAGATACTGTTAAGGTTTACTTCGAAATTATTGAAGGTAAGACCAAGCGTATCCAGATTTATGAGGGTCTTGTTCTTTGCATTAAGAATAGCGGTGCCCGCAAGACATTCACTGTACGCAAGGAAAGCTACGGTGTTGGTGTTGAACGTGTATTCCCAGTAAACAGCCCACGCGTACTCAAGGTAGAAATTGTTCGCCCAGGTAAGGTACGCCGCTCAAAGATTTACTATGTTCGTGACAAGATTGGTAAGGCTGCCAAGATTAAGGAACTTATTGGACCTAAGGCAAATGCCCGCGTTGCTGCTTCAAGAGCTGCAAACAAGGCTGCTGACCAGAAGGTTGCAGAAGTTAAGGCAGAAAGCAAAGAGTAATTTTTCTTTCCCCTTACATGAATTGTAAATTTTAAGCCGGATTTTCTTTTGAAGGTCCGGCTTTTTTTATTGCGACTTTTTCCTTAAACTTTTAAGATGTTAAAGAAATGTCAAGTCAAATCAATTTTAATCAATTAAATCAAATAGAAAATATTTATGCTGCTGTTGATGGCCGGCCACTCAAGGAAGGTGACCAGGTTTTTGTAAGAGTTTTAGAAAGGCTCTCTGGTGACAATTATCTTGTTTCTATGGCTGGAAAAAGGGTGAATCTTAAAAGTCAGCAGGTTTTAGAAAAGGGGGAAACTTTTAGGGCAAGGCTTTCTTTTGAAAAGGGCTTTATTGCTTTGACAAAAATAAAGGATGCTTCTTTTTCAAAAGCGATTTTGGACACGCCTGGTGGCCCAGATGGGGCTTTTTTGGAAAATCTTTTTTCTGCAGGGCTTTCACATGATTCTTTTACTTTGAACATGCTGGGATTTTTTTTGCAGTCTGGTCTTAAAGTGGATTTTTCTTTGATGAAAGAGGGTTTAAGGCTGGCAAAGAAGTTTCCTGGTAAGGAAAAGATGGCTGGGGAAATTGCGGCTTTGCTTTTGGAAAAGGGAATTAATGCCAGTGAAAGTGAAATTGAGCTTTTACTGAAAGAACTGTCTGTGGAAGAAGATGGTGAAAATTCAGAAAGCGGTGCCAGGGAAAATCTTCAAAAAGAAAATGCCTCTTTGGAAAATTTTTTGTCTTTTTTGTATGGAAGGGAAAGTGAAAAATCTTTTGAAGAAAAAAAGGCTGGTCTTTTGACTTTTGTGAATCAAGTGAAAAATGGCCGCTACCACTGGTGTTTTTTGCCTTTTGAATGGCAGAAAAGTGCAAATGAAGGGCCTTTTAAAGGCATAATCCGCATTTTGCTGGACACTTCGTTAAATAAATGTGAAAAAATTGAAATCAGTTTAAAAACTTCCTTGAAAAAATATGATTTTGTATTATATTATAAAGAAGGCAAGGTAAAGGAAATTCGGTTCTGTACATTACCTGCTCTTTTGTCCTCCCAGATTTTACATGAGGAAAAAGAGATTGGAGAATTGCTTAGTTCCGGCATGAACAGTGCAGATTCTGTGCCAGTAACCTATTCCACCTCTGCTTTAATTGAAGGCCTTTGTGCTCTTGAAGAAAAGCTGCCTTCTGTTAATTTGAAAGCCTGAAGATTTTAAGGTTCCTTTGCTATGGCAAAATATTTTGATTCTTTTGATGGTAAAGAAAAAAAAATCGATCTTTTAAAAAAGAAAAGTGATTTGAAAAATCTAAAGGCTCTTGCTTTGAAATATCCCCAAGGGGCAGAGGCTCCTTTTATAATTGCTAATGAAAGCGGTTTTCTGGCTGGAAAAATGCTGGAAATTGCTGAAGAAAATAATATTCCGCTTGTGGAAAATGCGGATTTAACAAATGTTCTTTCCTTTGCGAATGTGGGTGACTGCATTCCAGAGGAAACGTGGCTGGCTGTGGCATCAATCTTTGCCTATATTTCAAAATCGGAAAAGAGGGAAAATGAACCTTATGAATAAAATTGCCTGTAACCGCATTAAAGAAGGTCTTTCTTTTACTGATGACCTTTATTTTGATGATGGTGAAAATCTCTTTCTTTCAAAAAATAAGGCGGTAAAGCCTTATCACGTTTATTGCCTTAAGCGCTGGGCTGTGCCATTTTTGCTTTCTAACGGCCATGAAATTCTTGCTTCGGAAAAAAGTTCCTTTACTGCTCCTAAAAAAGACAAGGTGGAATTTGAAAGCGTAAATCTGGGGGACTTTGGGTTAGATGATGATTCTTCCAGTGCTGTGAGCGCGGCTAGTGTTGCAAGTTCTCCTTCTGTGGCAGGCGGGGCAAATCTTTCTAGTGCTGCAACTGTGGCGGGGGCCAAGGCAAATCCTTCTTCTTATTCAATTATTTCTAATTCTGATGATGATGTGGAAGAACTTGAAGAACTTGAAGAATTAGATGATGCTGAAGAATTAGAAGAACTCTAAGAAAAAATCCTAAAAAAATTAAGTTTCTAACTTAATGTCATATTCTCTTTTTATGCCTATAATTGATTTATGGGCATTTTTTTTTTGAAGTGCTAAAATTTGTAATTTTTAGAAATGCTTTTTTGTGAAAGGGGGATTTATGGAAAAAGATGTTTTAAATGAAGAAGGAACTTGTTTTGCAAATGAAGCTTTTCTTGAGGGGAGGATTTTTTACCAGGACAGGGCTTTTTTGCCTTTAGAAAATGATTTTTTTCAAAAAGAAGAATCTACCCACGAAAAGGGGATGAGCGGGGAAAAGAAGGCTTCTTTTTATCTTAGGGAAAAGGGCTACCAGATTCTTGAAAGAAATTTTCGTAACAGGGAGGGAGAAATAGATATAATTGCTTTGGAAAAGAAAATTGGTAAAAATGGAAAGGAAAACAGTGTTCTGGTTTTTTTTGAAGTGAAAAGTTTGCCACACGGGGATTTAGACACTCTTGGCGCGGAATTAAATAAAAGAAAACAAAAAAAGATTGTTAAAACTGCTAAATGTTACCTTGAAAAACATCGAGAATATAGTAAGGGGTACATTAGATTTGATGTGCTTGCTATGGATGTTCCGGGGCTGGAACCTGTTCATCACATTACTAATGCTTTTGTGGAGTAAATAATGTCAACTTCAAGGACAAGAGTTACAAAATCTATGCTTGCAGGGGAAAAACTTGTGGGAAGCAGCGTAGAAAGTGGGATTTCTCCGCGAATACTGGAATTACAGCGTAAAATCCATGATGAAAACTACTTGGATTATGCAATCGACAGAATAGCAGTTATTATGAGTCGGCATATTGTGGAAAGTAAAAACATCTCTGGAAATAATGCTGATTTTTTAACGATGTAAAAGGAAATAGTTCTGGTGGGAAAATCTTGTGGGATCTCTAAAAAAAAATCAGCATTTTAGAGTAACCCTTTTTTGGGAAGACCTTCTGTTTTGTCAGAAGGTCTTTTTTTTTTAGATCTGCCCTGGAATGTTACTTTTTGATAACCATTAAGGGCAGCGAAGGTGGCAAAGAAAAGTGCAGCCTTTTTACGGGAAGATTATGCCAAAAATGGCACCTAGCAAAACAATTACTACGGGGTGGAGTTTTGTCCTGAAAAGGATGACAAGGGCAAGCTGGTAAAGGACAAGGCTTTTAAAATTTAAAAGAGCGTTCAATGTTTGAGAAGGCGCTTTTGTAAGCTGTGTGAAAAAAGATTGCAGGCTTGGAAAGGCGCTTGTGTTTAAGAGGGAAATGGCAATCACTTGAACCAGGGCTACTAAAACCATGCCGCTTGTGACAGGGCGGATTACAAGAAAAACGGATTTTACAAGAGGCTTTTCTGAAAAGTTAGAAAAAAGTTTTGCTATGATGATGATCACTACGATTGAAGGAAGAACTTCCCCCAGCGTTGTGATTATGCCCCCCACAGGTCCGAAAAGTTCACAGCCAATGTAAGTGGCAAGGTTTATGCCGATTGGGCCAGGGGTAGATTCAGAGATGGCCAGCATGGAATAGAATTTTTCCAAAGAAATAAGATGGTACTGTTCAACAAGGGCCTGCTGCATAAATGTTGCTGCTACAAGACCGCCGCCTATTGCAAAAAAACCTATGTACATGAAAATAAAAAACAGTTTGATCAGTGTCATTTTTCTTCCTCCGAAGTTTTTTCTTTCTGGTCGGGATTTTCTTTTTTCCCAGAATTTTCTGTTTTACAGGCTGCGGCTTCATTTTTAGAATAATTTTTTTTCCATACAGAAAAATGTAAAATGACTCCAAGGCTTATGGCAGAAAGAATTACTATGACAGAATGTACTTTGAAAAAATAGATAAGGCTAAAAGCAGCTAGGTAAAAAATCACACTGTACCATTTTTTTAATGTCTTTTTGCACAAATTGATTACAGAATATGTTAAAAGAGCTGCAACAGATACATTGATTCCGCGAAGGGCTTTTTGAATCCATTCAATGCTTTCAAAATTTGAAATAAATTCTGCAATGAGTGTGATGATTATGATGGAAGGAGTTACAACTCCCAAAGTGGCAATTATGCCGCCAGGGATGCCGCGCTTTTTGTGGCCGATGAAGGTGGAAACATTTACGGCTATTACTCCGGGTGTGCACTGGGAAATGGCGTAGTAGTCAAGCAATTCTTCGCTTGTGGTCCATTTTTTTCTTTCGATTAATTCCTTTTCCAAAATGGGCAGCATGGCAAGGCCACCGCCAAATGTAATGGAACCGATTTTAAAGAATGTAAAAAAAAGGTCAAATAAATCTTTTATCATTTTAAAAATCCTTATGGGCTTTTTTCGTGGCGACAGTTTACGGTAAAGACGGCAGTTTGAAAAGAGAGTGGCAGTTTTTGTCTACGATGGAAGAAAGTTCTGTCATGGTGATTCCCTTTATATTTGAGACAAAGACGTATGTGTATTTTACTAAAGATGGATTGTTTGTCATTTTTCCGCGGAAGGGTACCGGGGTTAAATAAGGGGAATCCGTTTCCAGTAAAAGACGATCATCTGGTATGTATTTAATGAGGGCTTTGCATTCTTCCATTTTGTTTTTTTTGGTGTATGTCTGTGAACCGCTTAAACTGATGTAGTAACCTAAATCCAGAAAGTGACGGGCTTCTTCTATGCCGTAGGAATAGCAGTGAATTATTCCACATGTGGAGGTAGCGCTTTTTAAAACTTCAAGGGTGTCTTGGAAAGCGTCACGGGAATGCACTATGAAAGGAAGGTTTAATTCTTTTGCAAGGTCCAGCTGCATGTGAAAAAGTTCTTTTTCACCAAGATAGGTTTCCCTGTCAAAGTCTGCTTCATTTCTGCCGTCAGCACCGGCGGGGTTCCAGTGGTGGTCAAGTCCGCCTTCTCCAAGAGCGACAAGTTTTTTGCAAAAGGGGTTTTCTTCTTTTTTAAATTCTTCAATTTGATTTTTGAGGATTTCCATTTTTGCAAATCGATTTTTAATGGAATCAAGGTCGGGCCAAATGCCTGCACTAAAGTGAATCATTTTTTTGATTTTTGATTTATCTTCTTCTTCAAGATAGTCCAGGGCCTTAAGGAAAAATTTGCCTCTTTCGTTAAGGTCGTCTGCCAGGGTTCCTACGTCCATGCCAAAGTAGGTTTCTTCCTGGGCCATTTCATGTAAAAAATCTTTGACAAATCCTTGTGCGGAATTTGCGCATGTCTGCCGAAAATGAAAGTGTGTGTCAGAAAACATGGCCACATTTTATGTTATCTGTAAAATTTCGTCTATGATGATTTTTTTATAAAGGGTATTTCTAAAATTTAATTTTTAGAGGCTTCCAAAAAGGATTTTTATGACTTTATTCTATGTGATTATATGTCTTGCAGCTTTTTTCTTTGTGGGCATGTACTTTATTTTGGGGGGAATAAAGAATTCTGGTGATGATAATTTGCGTTTTCTTGAAAAGATGAAAGCGCTTGAAGCAAAGACTGCGGCTCTTGACGAAGAAATAAAAAAACTGGATGACGAAATTGCTGTTGCTGAATATCTTTCTCTTAAGAAAAAACTGGGCCGCATTGTTCACAAAGGTTTTATTGCAGAAGTCTTTTTTACATTCAAGGAAAATAAAAATCTTTATCTTTTGACAGGTTACGCTGACTGTGTAACTTTTAAGCGCTTTTCTATGATGAATTATTATGATGAAGAAAGTCCATGCATTGACGGTAAGGAAAATAAATTTAAATATCTTGATGATCTTTTTGAAAGTGATTTAATTGACGGAATCAATTTAAGAAAAAACTGGAATAAAATAATTAAGTATAAAGTTTACAAAAGGCGCCTTTGTAAAGAATCCTGCAAAAAATTCTAAGAGGCATCTTGTCAAACTGCCGGTGAAAGCAGTCAAAATCTTAACTTGATTTATCTAGCTGACTGTTTTAAAATCCAGACATGTCTATTCAAAAACTTTTATGGGATGAAAAAAACTGGCTTAGGGAATTTAAAGCCGCCAGCACTTTTTTTGATTCGGTAAAGCTTCATTCTTTAAGGGAATTAGTTTTTCGCCACACACAAGCCTGCTGCTGTAACGGGGGCTATGAAACTGCTTTGGGCAAAGTGACTTTGCAGCCTCCTTTGGAAAGCACCGTATATTCTGAAAGAATTCTTTTGGATCAGCAAAAGAAAAGAGGCGGACATAAAATCAATATTGAAATTTTAAATGAAGATTGTTTAAAGACAGCCTTTGATCATAAAGAAATGTCCCCTTTGGTTTTAAATATGGCAAGTTCTTCATGTCCTGGAGGGGGAGTGGAACGTGGTTCTGCGGCCCAGGAAGAATGTCTTTTTAGAAGTTCAAATTATTATCAGACCATGTATCCTTTAAAGAAAAAATTTTATCCGCTCAATAAAAATTACGGGGCAGTTTATTCTCCAAGCGTTACGATTTTCAGGGGACTTGAAGAAGAAGGTTACCCTCTTTTAGAAAAGCCTTTTGATGTCAGCATGCTTGCGGTTGCGGCCGTAAATCGTCCCCAGCTGGATTCTTATGGTGATTACACTAAGGCGGAAAAAAATCAAACTGTAAATAAAATAAAAACGATTTTAAATGTTGCCATGGAAAAGCACCACATGAATCTTGTGCTTTCGGCTTTTGGCTGCGGAGCTTTTAAAAATCCTCCGGAAAAAATGGCTGTGCTTTTTAAAGAAATTCTTTCAAGTGAACCTTATGCTTCATATTTTGAAAATATTTATTTTTCCATAAAGTGGGATTCGGTCAATAAAAATTTCAAGGCCTTTTCAAAAGTTTTTCTGGAAGAAGGTGACCAGCAAAATCAAAGTGACAAAATCAAATTTTAAATTAGGGGCTGGAAAGAAGCTGCCTCTTGAAATCAAGGGTATCTCTAAAAAATCATTTTCAATGCTTTTTTAGAGATGCCTTCGAATTTTAAGTTTTTGAAATACAAAGACTTAAAATGTCGCATTTTCATAGTTGTCTCTAAAAATTGCAATTTTTAGAGACTCCCTCAAGTTAAAAAAAATCAAAAAAGGTTTTTCTCTAAAAAATTTAGAAATGACCACTAAAAATTATAGTTGAATTTAAATTTTTGCCTCGCTAAATATGGGAAGTATGAAGGTGAATAATTCTGTTAAGTGGTTTTGGTCCTTTTTGGCCAAACACAAGGGCAAGATGATTGTGGGCTTGATTATTATCACAATCGTTTCGAGCATGTCGGTTATAAATCCAAAAATTTCTGGCTTTATAGTTGATTCTGTCATTCAAAAAAAAATGTACCAATATCTTTGGCCTTGTGCCGGAGCAATTGTTTTCGTCTCTGTTTTTCGCGAAAGTTTTCAATATCTGGCTTTGATGCTTTTTGAAAAATCTTCGCAGGGCGTTCTTTTTGATATGAGGGATGCACTTTACAGAAAACTGCTCCACGAAGATTTTACTTTCTATAATAAAAACCGCACTGGTGATTTGATGTCCAGGCAGACAGGGGATATGGATGCGGTTCGCCACATGGTTGCTTACGTTATCTATAATCTTTTTAGAAACATTGTCTGGCTGGTTGCTGCAGTTGTGATGATTTTTTTTGTAAACACAAAACTTGCCCTGGCTTTTCTTTTAGTGTTGCCTGTAACAGCTTTTGTTGTTGTTATGCAAATGAAAGCTGTTGGCCCTTCATTCGCTAAAGTAAGACAGTGCTTTTCTTCTTTGAATTCTTACGTGCAGGAAAACATTGCTGCCAATAGGGTGGTGCGTGCTTTTGCAAAAGAGGATTTTGAAATTAACCGCTTTCAAAAAGAAAATGCCGCTTACCGCCAGAGTGAAATTGATGCGTCAAAGCTGTGGCAAAAGTATGTTCCTATTTTTGAATTCCTGGGTGCTGTGGTTCAGGTTATTCTGATGATTTTGGGAGGATACCTTGCAATCAAGGGGGAACTTTCTTTAGGTAACCTTGTTACCGTAAACGGCTACATCTGGATGCTGACTTCTCCTTTGCGCATGTTGGGCTGGCTGACAAATGATGTTTTAAGGTGGAAGGCTTCCATCGATAAAATTTATAACACTTACATAGCTGAACCTCTTGTTAAAGAAAAGGTAGATGCCATAGACAAAAAAGTTGAAGGCAACATTGTCTTTGATCACGTTTCATATTCTGCGGACGGTGAAAATATTTTAACAGATGTTTCTTTTGCAGTTGAAAAAGGACATTCACTTGGAATTATTGGAAGCACTGGTTCTGGAAAAACAACGATTATGAATCTTCTTTGCCGCTTTTATGATGTAACAGAAGGTAGCGTAAAAGTTGACGGAACGGATGTGCGCGATTACAAACTTTTGAGCCTTCGCGAAAATATTGGAATGGCCATGCAGGATGTTTTTCTCTTTAGTGACACCATTGAAGGAAACATTGCTTATGGCGATCCGGACTGCCCTTTCGAGGCTGTTGAAAAAGTTGCAAAGCTGGCTGATGCGGATGACTTTATAAAAAAACTGCCGGATGGTTATGACACGATTATTGGTGAACGAGGAGTTGGTCTTTCTGGCGGACAAAAGCAGCGCATTTCTTTGGCAAGGGCGCTTTTAAAAAATCCTGCCATTATTATTCTGGATGATACAACTTCTGCAGTTGACATGGAAACTGAAACTCAAATTCAAAAAGCTTTAAAAACTGTTACTCAAAACAGAACGCTTTTTATTATTGCTTACAGAATTTCCAGCGTAAAGGATTGTGACAATATCATCGTAATGGATGGAGGAAAAATTGTTGAATCCGGTAAGCACAGCGATTTAATAAAAGCTGGCGGTTACTACGAAAGAGTTTACAAACACCAGTATGGAAACTTCAATCAGGAACTTGAAGGAGGGAATGATTAATGGCACGCAACACTTATGACAAAGACGAAACTCTTGAAGAAAAATATAATTTTGGACAGCTTAAGCGTTTGGGAAAATATTTAAAGCCTCACAAGAAGGTAATGATTCTTACAACCATTCTTATGCTTGCAACAGCTGCTCTTGGGATGCTGTATCCATATTTTCTTAAACAGGTTATGGATGTCTACATTCCTCAAAAGAATTTTAAGGCGATTGTAATTTTGGGTGTCCTTACACTTTTGATTTCAATTTATATTGCTCTGGCTTTAAAAATTAAAATTAAAAATATGACGAAGGTTGGGCAGGACATTATTTACGATTTAAGGACTGACATTTTTACTCATGTCCAGGAATTGCCTTTTGATTTTTTTGATAATCGTCCTCACGGAAAAATTCAAGTTAGAATTGTTAATTATGTTAACAGCATTTCTGACATCATGAGCAACGGTTTGGTTAATACGATTACGGATTTGTGTTCTCTTATTTTCATTATAATTTTTATGTTTGTAATAAACACGCCTTTGACCTTGGTTTGTCTTTGTGGCCTTCCGATTTTTATTGCTTACGTTTTTATAATGAGGCCTCACGCAAGAAAAAGATGGAGAAAGCAAAGTTCAAAATCTTCCAACTTGAACGCATACATTTCCGAAAGTATAAACGGCATTCGTGTAACTCAGTCTTTTGTGCGGGAAGAAGAAAATGTAAAAATATTCAACAATCTTTCTTCTGCTTACAAAAAGGCATGGCTTGCCGCCGTGCATTTGTCTTTTTTGATGGGACCTTTTGTCCAGATCATTTCAAGCATTACCATGGCAGCTGTTTACATTTTAGGCATCACATGGATTCGCATGGATTTTGCAGGAGTTACAATTGGTACGCTTGTGGCATTTACTTCTTACATCAGCCGCTTCTGGCAGCCTATCCAGACACTTGCGGATTTCATAAACAATCTGCTTACAGCTGTTTCTTACCTGGAGCGCATTTTTGAAACAATTGATGAACCTGTTAACGTAAAAGACAATCCTGGTGCAAAGGCAATTCCTCCGATTAAGGGTGAAGTTGAATACCGTGATGTAACATTTTCTTACGAAAAGGGTCATCCTGTTTTAAAAAATGTTTCTTTTAAAATTCCTGTTGGTGAGTCAGTTGCGATTGTAGGTCCGACAGGGGCGGGTAAGTCTACGATTGTAAATCTTTTGAGTCGTTTTTATAATCCGGATTCAGGACAGATTTTAGTTGACGGCCATGACTTGCAGGATGTTACAATAAAATCTTTGCGCACACAAATGGGTGTTATGATGCAGGATTCCTTTATTTTTAAGGGAACGATCATGGATAATATCCGCTACGGAAATATGGAAGCCAGTGACGAAGATGTTATTCAGGCAGCGAAAACTGTTCAGGCCCATGATTTTATTATGGAGCTGGAAGACGGTTATAACACAGAGGTAAATGAAAGGGGAACAAGACTTTCTGTAGGTCAGAGGCAGTTGATTTCTTTTGCCAGAGCTTTGCTGGCCAATCCGAAAATTCTTATTCTAGATGAAGCAACAAGTTCAATTGATACAGAAACAGAAATCCTTTTGCAAAAGGGGTTGAACAAGCTGCTTAAGGGAAGAACAAGTTTTATTATTGCCCACCGTTTGTCTACAATAAAAAATTGTGATACGATTTTTTACGTAAACAATGGCCGCATAGAAGAAGCTGGTTCCCACTATCAGTTGATGGCCCAGCTGGGTGAATACTATAAATTGTATTCTTCACAGTTTGCGCTTTTGTAAAATTTTTTCTGTGGATTTTTGCTGGAATTAAAGAGTATCTCTAAAAAAAGAAGTGTAAAGAATTTTTCAAAAACTTGCTTAATAAAATTTTATCGATTACAATGTTTCTATAAGGTGAAACGAAATGATTTTGACTTTCCCTTATAGAAACTTTTTTTTAGGGATCTTTATGAGAATTAAAAATACGCAGTCACTTGAAGATGAAGAAAATGTAGATGCTGTGAAAGAAATATGCCACTTGCTTGCACAAGTAAAAGATGAAAATTTGATAGTTGATTTTTTTAACTGCCTTTTTACTCAAACCGAGCTTAAAGAATTTTCCAACCGCTGGCATCTTGTAAAAGAACTGGACGCTGGGACTACCCAAAGGGAAATTGCCAGAAAATATGGAATGTCTCTTTGTAATATTACCCGCGGTTCCAGGGAAATGAAAAAAGAAGATTCTGCCTTTAACAAAATGCTTGGTTTACTGAAAAAAGAAAGTGCCAAAAAAACTGGGCCTAAAAAAGGCGAATAAAAATACATGAAGTTAGGGGAGCCTCCTAAATTGCCATTTTTTGAAGACCCCTATTATTGAATAAATATTCATTTTTTTATAGAATGGAATAATTCAAAACATAAGTTTCACACTGGAAGAAAGTTTTAATTTTAACATGTCTTAAAAATTCAAAATACAGAGTTAAAAATATAAAAGTCAAAATTTATTTACTGGGAGCCTTTATGGAGCATATGGGCCAATTTTCCTTTAAGTCAAAAGCTGACCGGGAAGATTTTTATCAGTCAAAATTTGACTACTACTTTAAATTTAATTTTTGGATTGTAGTTGCAGGCGTGCTTGCTAGCTGCACCTATTTTGTTTCGGATTGTCTCATTTTTAAACGCTTTGAAACACAAACGCTGCTGCCTAGATTTTTTGCCCTCATTCCTCTTATTCCATTTATTTTAATTTCCAAGCGAATTAAAAATTATAAAGCGAATGTCATTCTTTCATACCTTATGATTCACATAATTATTTGGGACACAATTTGGGCCATTTCTTTTTTTCCGGACAAAAGTCATGCCAATGATGCTTTTCTTATTATGCAGCTGCTTTTCTTTGCTTTAGGATTTGCTTCTCCTTTTACAATTGCATGCATTTTTCATATTGGAATTTTTGCGGATATTTTGATTTCAAATATTTTTATGAATTACGGAAATTTGAATATGATTTTGTCTTTGGGAATTCCGGCAACGGTTGGAATTATTATTGCGCATTTTTGTATTCAATATTATTACCTGGACCACTATAGGACTGTAAAAAATCTGGAGCATATTTCAAAATATGATCAGTTGACCGAAACGTACAATCGTTACAGAATTAATGAAATTACAGACAGCGAACATGTTGCTTTTAAAAAAGAATATGGCAGAAACATTTGTCTTATAATGATTGATGTTGATTTGTTTAAAAATGTGAATGATAAATATGGTCACATTGCGGGCGATAAAGTTTTGCAAAAGATTTGTCAGCGGATAAGGGAAAATATTCCTGACGATGCTGATTTTATCCGTTGGGGTGGGGAAGAATTTATTATTGTTCTTCCAAACACTACAATCGATTTGGGAATTATTATTTCTGAAAAACTTGTTAAAGCCGTTGCTTCTATGGAAACAGGAATTTGTCCTGTTACAATTTCGGCCGGTCTTGCAGACTATGACGGAAAAAGTTACAAGCAGGCTATTGACTCTGCGGACAAGGCCCTTTATCTTGCAAAGTCGTCAGGCCGAAACTGTGTAAAATATTCTTTTTCGAATGTTTAGGGCTGTGGATTTTTTTGAGGGTAAGATGGAAGTTTATATTGTAAGACACGGAAAAACTTATTGGAATGACCAGGGGCTTTTGCAGGGGACAACTGATATTGAATTGAATGCAGAAGGCAGACAGGCCGCCGGTGATTTAGGCAGGCAGTTAGAAGATACGGAAATTGATTTGATTTTTTCTTCACCTTTGATTCGCGCTTATGAAACAGCTTGCCTTATTCGCGGTCACAGAAATATTCAAATTAAAAGAGATGAGCGTTTAAAAGAAATTTCTTTTGGCCTTGAAGAAGGAAAAAGTTATCACGCATTTAAAGATGCAGGCAGTCCTTATGAAGCATTTTTTAATGCTCCGCAAAACTATCTTCCTCCAGAGGGCGGGGAAACTTTTTTACATGTTATTGAAAGGACAAAAAATTTTTTAAAAGAAGAAATTGAACCTTTGTATAAAAATACAAATCGTCTTTTGATTGTAGGTCACGGTGCTTTAAACAAGGGGCTTATGTTTACAATAAAAAATAATAGCATGGAAAATTACTGGGCACCTGGTTTACAAAAAAATTGTCAGGCAAGCATTTTTAATTTTGATGGACAAAAGTGGTCTGTTGTAAAAGAATAAATTTTTACCTAGAAAATCAAAAAGAAAAAATCTTAGCAAGGAAAAACTTCTCTTAATTTTTTTGACCACTAGTCGGATTGGAGCGGGCCCGAAGGGATTATTTTTTTTGCCTGCAAAAAAAATAATGGAGCGAAGCGGAACCGCGCAAAGCCGTCTTTAAATGCGGCATCTCCAAAAAAATAAAAAACAAAAAAAATGGCGATAGTCTAAAACTCAAACTGCCGCCATAAAACTCTATTTTACTAAAGGTATTTCGAGGTAACCCATTTAGTACAAATTATTTTTTGATGTTGTAAGCTGCAAAGCCAGGGTAGCAGGCAGAGTCGCCCAACTCTTCTTCGATGCGCAAAAGCTGGTTATATTTTGCAACACGTTCTGAACGGCTAGGAGCGCCTGTTTTAATCTGGCATGTGTTTAATGCAACTGCAAGGTCTGCAATTGTTGTGTCTTCTGTTTCGCCTGACCGGTGAGAAGAAATTGCTGTGTAGCCTGCCTTGTGTGCCATTTTAATAGCTTCGAGTGTTTCAGAAACGGAACCAATTTGATTGAGTTTTATCAAAATGGAATTTGCGGCTCCTATTTTAATTCCTTTCGAAAGGCGTTCAACGTTTGTAACAAAAAGATCATCGCCAACCAGCTGAACTTTGCTGCCGATTTTTTCTGTCATCTTAACCCAGCCTTCCCAGTCTTCTTCGTCAAGTCCGTCTTCAATAGAAACGATTGGGTATTTGTCAACAAGGGATTCCCAGTGAGCAATCAACTGGTCAGTTGTAAAATCTTTTCCGGATTTTGGCTGATGGTAAAAACCTTTTCCCTTTGGAGACTTCCATTCTGAAGAGGCAGCATCCATGGCAATCATAAAATCTTTTCCAGGTTCGTAACCTGCAGCTTTGATTGCTTCTAGAATTTTTTCAATTGCTGCTTCGTCGCTGGAAAGTTTGTTTGGTGCAAATCCGCCTTCATCTCCAACAGCGGTGATGTCGTTGTCTGCCTTGAGCAATTTTTGGAGTGAATGGAAAACTTCTGTGCACCAGCGGAGGCCTTCTTTGAAAGATGGAGCGCCTGCTGGCATAATCATAAATTCCTGAGTGTCAACAGCGGAATCTGCATGAGCACCGCCGTTTAAAATATTCATCATTGGTACTGGAAGCTTTGTGCCCTGAACGCCACCAAGGAAACGGTAAAGGGGAATCTGTAAAGAAACAGATGCTGCGCGGGCACATGCAATTGAAACTGCAAGGATTGCGTTTGCTCCTAAATTTGATTTATCTTTTGTGCCATCTGCCTTGAGCATGATGGAGTCAACTTTGTAGGTGTCAGCTGCGTCTATTCCGATAAGTACTTTTGAAATTACTGTGTTGATATTGTTGACTGCTTTTGAAACGCCCTTGCCGCCAAAACGTCCTTTGTCTTCGTCGCGAAGTTCAAGAGCTTCAAATTCACCGGTCGATGCTCCGGAAGGTGCACTTCCAAGAGCGACTGTGCCATCTTCAAGATGTACTTCTGCTTCGACAGTTGGATTTCCACGTGAGTCGATAATTTCACGGCCAATTACTTTTGTGATTTTTGTAGATTTCATTTTGAGTCCTCCAAAGGTTAGCTATTGCTAACCAAAGTTAGACTAATCTAACATATCTTTTTTTTATTTTCAAGGGTGCCTGTAAAGGTAGCCTTGAAAAATTTGTAATTTTAGGGAAGCCCTTAAAGTGCATCTTTTTGCAGGTGGCATCAAGGTATTTGCTACTAAGGCGTTTGTCATTATGGCTCTTCCGGTTCTTCAAGCATTTCAGGCAGCGAATTTATTTTTTGACATTCATCGCTTATGTCCACTCCTTTTGCAAAGCGGAGGTAAAAAAGTATGCACTTGATTTTGCTGCGGTCAATTTTTTTCATTTGTGAAAGTGCCATTGAGTATGCGGCCAACTGTTTGTAATAAAGTTGAGGGGCTATTTGTTGATTTGTTTTGTAATCAACAATTGTGTATGTACCGTCCGCATTTTGATATACAAGGTCAATGCTTCCCTTTACAATTTTTTTGTCCAAAGAAAGGCGGAAGTCGTATTCAGTTTTTTTCCATTTGGATTCAAGGGCTGCTTTGCCCCATGTGGAAGCAGCAAAATCTTCAGTCATTTTTTGACAGGCATTTTTTACAATTTGAATTTTTTCTTCTGAATCTTCTAAGGCAAGAATGTCTTTGTTTGGAATGACTACCGGCATTTTGTTTACTGAGGCTTCCAGGTAAGCATGAGCAATGGTTCCAAAATTATTGAAATCAAAAGAGGCTTTTTCATTTTCATTTGAGCCACTACTTTTTTTAGAAATGGATTCATTTACAATTTTATTTATTTTCTGGTAGGGAGCGCTTTCATTAAAAATATTTTTTGTTTCTGCAAGGCTCTTTTTGTCTTCATCATCTTTTTCGTGTAATTGACTTGGCAAAATGTATTTTGATTTTAAAATTTCTTTTTTTATGATTTCTTCCTGGGAAAATTTTGAGTAAAAATCATTTAAATAATTTTTGACTTTATTTTTTTCTTCTAAGGTGTTTGGCCTTTTTGTGATTAAGGCAGCGTCTTTTTTTATAGGTGTAATTTCTTCAAGGATAAATGGGGCGTCATATTTTGTGTCATCTTCGCTGCCGTCTGCTCCCTGGTGATAATAATAATTTATGGCTGGAGTCAGTGTGTCTAAAAGTGAAGAAGGCTGGTCTTTTAATTTTGCCTGGCTGTCATATTTTCCAGCAGTAATGTAAAGTTCTTCTTCTGCACGGGTAAGGGCAACGTAACATATTCTTTTTATTTCCGCACTTTCTTTTTTTTCTTTTTCATTTTTGTATTTTTCAAAAAAATAATTGTTTCCATCTTTATCGTTGTTATAAATATTTGAAAAATTTGTATTTACAATAAGACCATAATCTTTGTTTACAAAAGTTGAAGCTGTGCTTTTTTCATCTGCTCCTTTTTTGTGGCAGGCGCAGACAAAAACAATTTTGTATTCCAGTCCCTTGGATTTAAAAATTGTCAAAAGCTGGACTCCGTCTTTTTTTTCAAGTGGAATATTAAAATCGTCAATGTTTTTAGAAACATAAGTTGAAAGGGTGTCAATAAATGTGTCCAGATCACAAACGTCCTGGTCAGCATTTCGGGCAAGTTCAAAAAGTTTGTCATAAAGATCTGCATACATTTCAACTTGATTGTTCCATTGACTTTCAAAACGGTAACCACTTTCGTACCACATAAGGCTGATGGTTTTTGCAAGTGGCTGGACTTTTGAAAGTTCCTTTATTTTCTGGTAAAAACTTTTTGCTTTTTCAAAACGATTTTTTGCATCTTCTCCTAAAAAGGAATTTACGTCTTCTTCAAAAGCAAGATATTCTTTTTTTTCTGGATTTTCTTTGGCAGAAAGAACTGCAAGGGCTTCTTCGTTTGTGAGATTGACAAATGGGGAGCACAAAACTTTTGCGTAATTTAAACGGTCATTTGGATAAATGCAGAGTTTTAAAAATGCGTAGAAGTCGTTTACAGGACCGTCTCCAAAAAAGTTTACAATTTTTTCCGGAGAATAATTTATTTCGTGGCGAAGTAGGGCCTTTTCGTAAAGAGGCTGTAAAGTGTAATTTCTAAAAAGAATTGCAATGTCACTTGGAGAAATGTCTTTTCTTTCTGACAGAATATTTTTTATTTTTAAAGCGACCCATTCTGCTTCAGCTTCTTCTTCTGTGTAAAAGCCTTTTATTTCTTGTGCATTTTTTTTGTTGTCATAAAGGGCTATTGTAATTTTCTGACTGTAAGCATTTTCTTTATTTTCTTCTACAAGGGCCTGGGCTTTTGGAGAAAGTTTTACATTTGAATATTTTGCTTCGTAAAGGGGGCAAGGTTCGCTGGAGTCTTCCCGAATAAAAATGGAAGGAAGAAGTTTTTTATTTTCACCTTCTGCATTTTTTTCTAAAGGGTATGGTGCGCCTCCAAAGAGTGTGTTGAAGGCAGCAATGAGGGCAGGGGATGAACGGTAGTTTGTGTTCATTTTAAGATTGCCGTCTTTAAAATCATTGCTCAAGCCTCTGAAAACTGAAACGTCTGCTCCACGAAAAAGATAAATGCTTTGCTTTTCATCTCCGACAAAAAACAATTTTTCTTTACAAAGATTTTCTACACTGGGAATGCCTGGTGTAAAAATTTCTTCTTTTTCTGCAAGCATAAATAAAAGATCTTTTTGGTCACTATTGTTGTCTTGAAATTCATCAATCATTATGGCCTTGTACTTTTTCTTTTCAAGTTGCCTGATTTCTTTATTTTCCAAAAGAATTTTTCTGGCCATGGATTGTACATCTGCATAAGTCAAAATGGAATTGAGTCTTTTATAATCATTAACTTTGTCTTGAAATTCTTTGTACAATGGAATTAATTCTTTTATTTTTTTAACGCCTGCAATGTAGTTTACAATCTGCTTCATTGGAGGCAGCAAATCTCTTAAAGAATTAATTTTTTCTTTTATGAAATAGGAATTTTTTAAACTGCCCGGCAATTTCGTAGAGGCCAAAGAAAAGGCATCTGTAATTTCCTTGATTTCTTTTGTTGAAGAAGAATTTATAATGTCAGGGGTGAGTTCAAAGTCTTCATTAAAGATGGCTTCTCTTACATTCCTTTCGATTTTTAAAAAAGTATCTGCTTTTCTGTTGCCGTCATAATTTTCTATTTCGTTTTTTAATTCATAAAATATTTTATAGCCTTCAGAAAATAATTTGTTCCAGTCTTTAATTATGACATCAAATTGATTTTCAAGATTTTTTTCAAAGTCAAGGGGGTATGCAATTGTTGATGTAGAAAGAATTGGACTAACCAGCAAGTCGTTTGCAATTTCCTGAAATGGTTTTGTTGCAGCAATTTCCTTAAGGACAGAATTGTCCCTGTGTTCAAGCAAAAATGGAAGTGCCAGGTCTGATATTTTTTTTGTAATCAACTTTTCGTCTATTGAATAGTCACTGCTCATTCCAAAAAGATTTGCTCCTTCTTTTGCAATTTTGTTGCAGTAAGAATCAAGAGTTTGAATTCTTGCGGTATAAAAATCTGCTGCCTTTTGAGGACATTTCTTTTTGAGAACAGAATAAATTCTTGAAGACATTTCTACAGTTGCTTTATTGGTAAAAGTAAGTGTTAAAATTTCACTTACTTCCATATTGTACTTTGTGACTAACTGTAAATATCTTTCGGCAAGCACAGTTGTTTTTCCTGAACCGGCCCCCGCGCTGACCACTGAGTTTATAATTGCGTCTCTTGCTTTTAATTGTTCTTCGTTGAATTTTTTTTCATCAGCCATAATTTTTTCCTTTTTTTTGACTTGCACTTTTATCTTTTTGCTACTGTAAAAGTTCTTCTGCAAATGCTTTTAAAAGAACAGGTCAGGCAGTTTTCATTGGTGACAATTTTTTCATCAACAGAAAAATCGCATTCAGAAACTTTTTTTCTAAAGTCTTCTTTTTGCTGATAAAAAATTTCCATGGAGTCATTAAAATCTTCCCTGTCATAAAAATCTTTTTTGCTTTTGGGATGAATGACATTGTGAATCTTTTTTCCAAAGACTGCTGTGGCTTCGAATTTTTTTATGTTGTAAAAAACAGCACTTTCTATTTTTAATCCAGACATTTTTTCATAGGAAGAAAAAGAAGTTTTTCTTTCGTCATGGTTATTTTCCAAAAGATAAATGTAACTTGGCATTTGTAAATCGAGTTCAAGATTTTCATTTTCCATTTCTTCTGTATCTTCGCTGCCATTATTTTTTTCGTCATCATCTTTTTTTGCTTCTTCAGTTTCGGATGCATCTTTTTTGCAGGAATCATCTTTTGTGTAAATTAAATTTTGGGGAATAGAAGAGCTTTTGTAATCTACAATGCAAAATTCATCGCTTGAACTGTCTTGCAAAATCAAGTCTGACTTACCTTCAAAGATGAAGTTTTTTTCTTGGTTAAAAATGCTAAAGGTAAGTTCTGCGCCATAAATTCTGTAGCCATAAAATATGTTGGAAAATTCTTCGATTGATTTTTTTATTAAAGCAAAAATTGCTTCCTTCATTGAAAAAAGTTCTTCCTTCGTAAGGTAGGATTTTTTTAATGATAAAAAGGCTTTTTCATATGCTTCTTTTAAAATGTCTTCATATTCTTCTGTTAAACTTTCATTTTCGATGTAAAGTTTTAGATTTTTTTCTTTTAAAAGATTCATGTAATTTTCAAAAATCAAATGGTAAAATTCACCGACTGTG
This sequence comes from Desulfovibrionaceae bacterium, assembly GCA_963605975.1. Taxonomy (GTDB): domain Bacteria; phylum Spirochaetota; class Spirochaetia; order Treponematales; family Treponemataceae; genus Treponema_D. The sequence goes on from CAVCWN010000119.1 coordinate 20,176, forward strand.
TATTTGTCTAAAAGACTTCCGTCATTGTCTTCTTCCTTTAATTTTAGTGCCTGCTTAAATAAAAAATAGCGGGGGCAGTTTTTGTAATTTTTTAAGGAACTTGCAGAAGCGCTTAAACTTTTTTGACCAGCTTCATTTGTCTTTTTGTAAACACTGGAATTTTCCAGCATAACTTTTACTTCTTCTTTTGCAGAAAAATTAAAATCTTCACAGCTTAAAAATTTTTCATTCCATTCATCAAGACTTTCTTTTTGCCACTGGTAGATTTTTGAAGGAAGAAATTCTTCTTTTCCTTCAAGGATAAATTCTTTTTCTTTTTTGATGATGTCTTCGCTGTAGTCTGGCCTTTGATAGTTTTTTGCAGAAGTTTTGCTTCTTTCAATTTCGTCAAAAGAGGCGTAACTTTGCGAATAGTCTTTGAAGTTTTTTGCAGAAACAGAAAAATAAATTTCTTGAGCATTCATGGCATAGAGTTTAACAAAAGCGTCTGACAAATTTTCATCTGTTATGTTCAGTGCTTCTCTTTTGTCTTCACGCAAAAAATTTAATTTTGAATAAATTATGGAAAGTGATTTCTGGCTGCCGTCTACGATTACATGGCATTTAAAAGGTGCACATGCTGCGGTTTTGTAATCTAAGATTTTAACCCCTTCCATTTTTGTTTGTTCCAGGTAAGAAAGACTTTCCAAGTGAGAAATAAAAAATGAAAAAGGAGAGGACACTTTGTAGGCAGAAAATTCATTTTCCAAATCAATTAAATTGCAAAGTTCAGAAATCTGGCGGCTTAAAATTAAATCTGCCTGAGAAAGGAATTCCTCTGGATTAAAAAATTTTATTTTGAATTTAAAATACGCTTTTTTTATTTCTTCAAATGATTTTGCATTTACAAACATCTGCAAAGAATTTTTTAAAGATAAATAGAAACTTTTCAATTCAGAATTTATTCTTTGGTCATTTGGATTGAAAATCTGTGCATTTTTAAAAGATTCAAGCCAGACATCATGAAATTCTCCCTGGTAATTGTAAGATGTGATGCAGTTATTTTCTTTTCCAAAATTAATTAAGGCCTGGATTGTATTTTTATTTTTCCAGGGAAAGTTTGTGTTTAACAAAAGTTTTTTTATGCTTTCAAAAGAAAAATTGTCTGTAAGACACTGTTGAATGTTTTTAAATAAAAGTCCTGACCGGTAGGAAGTTAAAGATTTTGAATGTCTTGAAAGATAAGGAATTTCGTGAAGGTCAAAATCTCTTTCGATGTAGGGCCCGTAAGTGTCCATGTCTGGAACATTGACCGCAATTTCATTCCATTCAATTCCATCTGCATGAATTTTTCTTAAATAGAGGCAAAGATTTTTTATTTCACTTCTTGAGTCACTGTAGAAATTTATTTTTTGATTTTTTAATTCATTATTTTCTTCTTCGCTTAGATCATCGAATGTTATTAGTGTGATGTCTTCTTTTGAACCTTCAAGAATTTTTTTGTATTCAGAATAGTCACTCAAAATTTCCGGAAAAAAAATGTAGTAGTGGTTTCCGTCTTTTTGAAAAGGTGGCTCTTCCCATGCTGGATCAAATAAATTATTTTCATCTAAAAAATTTTTGTAGCGATCGTAAAGTTCTTCTAAATCATAATCCTGGTCGTCATAAGATTTTTTGCTTTTGTCAAAATAACTTTTCCATAGTTTGAGCGAAGGCAAAATTTTTGCGACAGTGGAAGAAAAAGATTTACTGTATTTAATGTATTGGGGAAGAATAATTGTTTTTAAAAAAGGGGCTTTTTTGTTTTCTTCAAGAAGTATGTCTGCAAAAATTTTTCGCATTGTTCCTGGGATGGACTTTTTGTCTTTCTGGCTTGTCTTTATGGATTTGCCTTTAAAATCATCCCATGCCAGAAATCTTTCCATGGCCACAGCCTTTGTGTCTGATACTTCAATAATTTTATCTGCCCACATGTCAGCTGCAATTTGTGTGGGAAAAACAAAAAAAGCATTTTCTTCATCAATATGTTCTTTTAAATTTTTTTCAATAAGATTTGTCATATTTCACCTTGCTACATGTTACACCAGTCTTCCTATTTTTCCAATTGATTTTAATGGGCCATTTGCGTAAAATGTTGCAAGAACTTTTTTTGGAGTATTTTATGGCTGTTGCTTCTTTGGTTTTAGGAATAATCGGACTTTTGATTTCTTTAAAGGGATATGTCTTCGCATTTATTGGAACTATTTTTGGAATTCTGGCAGTTGTTTTTGCAGCAGTCGGCTTAAAAAAAATCCCCTTAAAAAAAGGCTTGTGCCGCGCGGGTCTTGTGCTTGGTATAATTGCTATTGTCTTTGGAATTTTAATGACAGCTTTTTCCTGGATTTTACTTTTGAGACTGACATCTTTTTCTGTTGATGGAATAAATGGCATGGATGGACTTGAAGAATTGTTTGACGGCATGGAAGATTTTTTCGAAAACGTCGGTCCTAATAATTCATTCACTTTGTGAAAAGGTCATCTTAAAAAAATAAAAAATGGAATTTTGATTTTTGAAATCTCCACAAAAAATTGTGCAAAATCAGACTATGTCTGTTTTTAATATTCTGCAAATATTCGAGGTAATTGTATGAAAAAAAGCGACAATGCAACAAAAGGTGTAGAACGTGCTCCACACCGTTCACTTTTTTACGCGTCTGGTTACACAGATGAAGAATTGAATCAGCCACTTGTTGGAATTATCTGTGCAAAAAATGAACTTATCCCTGGTCATATTGAACTGGACAGAATTTCTGAAGCCGTAAAAGCTGGGGTTAGAATGGCAGGTGGAACACCAATCGAATTTCCTGCAATTGGTGTTTGCGATGGAATTGCCATGGGCCACGAAGGAATGAAATATTCTTTGGTTACTCGCGAACTTATTGCGGATTCAGTTGAATGTGTGGCAAAGGCTCATCAGTTTGACGCTTTGGTTATGATTCCTAACTGTGATAAAATTGTTCCTGGTATGCTGATGGCTGCTGCCCGACTTGACTTACCTACAGTATTTGTTTCTGGCGGTCCAATGATGCCTGGTCACTTGCCTGGCAATGATTCTTCAAATCCATATAGTGGAAAAAATCTTTCTTTGACAGATATGTTTGAAGCTGTTGGCGGTCTGGCAGTTGGAAAAATAAATGAAGATCAGCTTAAAGAAATGGAGCATTGTGCCTGCCCTGGTTGTGGAGCATGCTCTGGAATGTTTACTGCAAATTCTATGAACTGTCTTACAGAAGTTTTGGGATTAGGACTTCCTGGTAACGGAACAATTCCTGCTGTAACAGGGGAGCGCATTGCTTTGGCAAAGCATGCCGGCATGGCAGTTATGAATCTTTACAATAAGGGCATTACTGCACGTGCCATGATGACTGCTGAAAATTTCCGTAACGCTCTTACTGCAGATATGGCCTTAGGCTGTTCTTCAAACACAATGCTTCACGTTCCTGCAATTGCTCATGAAGCAGGCCTTGAAATTGATTTGCACGAAGTAAATGAAATTTCTGAGCGCACACCAAACCTTTGTCACTTGGCTCCAGCTGGTCACACTTTTATGTGTGAATTAAATGATGCTGGTGGAGTTCAGGCTGTGCTTGCTGAACTGGCAAAAAAGAATTTAATCAACACATCCCTTATTACTGCAACAGGAAAAACAATTGCAGAAAATATTAAGGGGGTTAAAAACCGCAATCCTGAAATTTTGCGCCCGATTGAAAATCCATTTTCTGACAACGGTGGCATTGCAATTCTTTTTGGAAACCTTGCACCAAACGGAACAGTTGTAAAACGCTCTGCATGTGCAAAAGAATTGATGTACCACACAGGTCCTGCCAGAGTTTTTGATGATGAAAGTCAGGCAATGGAAGCTGTTCAAAAAGCGCAAATCCATTCAGGTGATGTAGTTGTCATTCGCTATGAAGGTCCAAAGGGTGGTCCTGGCATGAGGGAAATGCTTGCAGTTACAGCAGCTCTTGCAGGCCAGGGACTGGATAAAGAAGTTGCCCTTATTACGGACGGACGTTTTTCTGGAGCAACCCGCGGTGCTTCTCTAGGTCACTGTTCACCGGAAGCAGCTGTCGGCGGACCGATTGCTCTTGTTGAAGAAGGCGACATGATTACACTGGACATTAATAATTACAAAATCCATCTTGAAGTAAGTGATGAAGAACTTGCAAAAAGAAAAGCAAAATGGGTTTGCCCTGAACCAAAAGTAAAAACTGGCTACCTTGCACGATATGCAAAATTAGTTTCTTCTGCAGACAAGGGTGCTATTCTTCAGTAAAAGATTAAGGGTATCTCTAAAAAATCATTTTCAAT
>CAVCWN010000120.1:0-2092 GCA_963605975.1 Desulfovibrionaceae bacterium
CAGTCTTTTCTACCATAATTTCAGCCTGCTTCTTTAAAGGAGCAACCTCTTTCCCCCAACCAGCATCTTCTTCCGAAGAATCAGCCTGCTTCGTTAAAGAAACAACTTCTTTTCCCCCACAAGTCCTTCCTTCCGAAGGTCCAGCCTTTTCTTCCAATGCCCCAGCCCTTCTTTCCAGACATTTCCCCCTTTCCTTTTCCATTTTAAATTCCATAAAATGATAAAGTCGGACGTCTTTTACACGGTCTTTAAAAATGCCAGAAATAATTTCTTCTAAAAAAGAAGCCCATTCACTTTTTGCGGAAATGCAAAAAACTGATTTGTTAAAGAAAAATTTTTCAAGGGCCCTTCTAACTTCATTTGTTTGTACGGGCAGGCAGCAAAAAACCAAACGGCCCAATTTGTTGTAAGTAAAAACTCCGTAAAGAGGTGTATTGTTTTTTAAAAGGCAATTTTCTTCTATTATGATGTGAATGCTTTCGTCATGATTAACAATTCTCTGAAAAAGGGAACAGCAGTTTTTTTCGTAAGGTAAAATAAATTCGAGTGCCATATCAAAAACTTTTGAATTTTCCATGGCACTCAAAATGCAAAGATTAGACATTTTTAGTTTCTAAAAGAATGAATTGGGGAAGGAATTCTTCCACCGCGATTAATAAATTCTGCACAGCCAAACTTGCTTACGTTCATGACAGGACAGCCTCCCAAAAGACCGCCAAATTCAACCCAGTCGCCGGCCTTTTTTCCAGGAGCAGGAATAAGGCGGCAGGCAGTAGTTTTATTGTTCACCATGCCAATAGCAAATTCATCCGCCAGAATGCCGGAAATTGTAGTGGCAGGAGTGTCCCCAGGAATGGCAATCATATCAAGTCCGACAGAACAAACAGTTGTCATAGCTTCCAGTTTTTCAAGACAGATGGAACCCTGCTGAACAGCATTAATCATTCCTTCATCTTCAGACACTGGAATGAATGCGCCGGAAAGACCCCCGACATTTGTAGATGCCATAACGCCGCCTTTTTTTACCATATCAGTCAACATGGCAAGAGCCGCAGTTGTGCCAGGAGCGCCCGCCCCTTCAAGACCAATTTCTTCAAGAATACGGGCAACAGAATCTCCAACAGCCGGAGTTGGTGCCAAGGACAAATCCAAAATGCCAAAGTCAACCCCTAAGCGCTTAGCCGCCTCTGAACCAACCATTTGACCCATGCGGGTAATTTTAAAAGCCATTTTCTTGATTCCGTCTGCCAAAACATTTATAGGCTGACCCTTGTATTCTTTAGCCGCAGCAAGAATTACGCCAGGACCAGAAACACCCACATTAATAACAGCATCCCCTTCGCCAGGTCCATGAAAAGCACCTGCCATAAAAGGATTATCTTCCGGAGCATTACAAAAAACCACAAGCTTAGCGCAACCGTTAACCGCACATGACTTGCTGACATCCGCAGTTTTTACAATCGTTTCGCCCATCAGCTTAACAGCATCCATATTGATTCCAGATTTTGTAGAACCAACATTCACGCTTGAACAAACATTATCCGTTACAGATAGAGCCTCTGGAATAGAATCAATCAAAATTCTGTCAGCAGGAGTAATTCCCTTTTGAACAAGAGCCGAAAATCCACCAATAAAATTTACACCCAATTCCTTAGCGCACTTGTCCAAAGTCTGGCAGTAAGACACATAAGATTTTGCATCAGAAGCCGCCGCAACCAAAGAAATAGGAGTTACAGAAATTCGCTTATTGATAATAGGAACGCCATATTCCTTTTCAATATCTTTACCAACCTTAACCAAATTGCCGGCCTTATGCATAATTTTGTCATAAATCTTTTGGTTAGCCTTTTTTTCATCAGAATCAGCGCAGTCCAGCAAAGAAATTCCCATAGTAATGCAGCGAATGTCCAGCTTCTGCCTCATAAACATATTAACAGTTTCTTCAATTTCTACCGGCGAAAAAATCATAAAATACCTCTAGCCCTATCATATAAAAAGCCCCGCCTTTTTTCAATTATGCCCCTTTTTTTCTTTTTTTGAAGATGCCGCCTTTAAAGACGGCCAATCGTGGTTCCGCTCCCGCTCCATTGCT